>NZ_LMOM01000025.1 GCF_001424185.1 Deinococcus sp. Leaf326
TTCCTGCAGGTCCTGCTTGGCCTCGTCGCAGCCGGCCACATCGGCGAACGACAGCTTGATCTGTCCCTCGTTGATGATCGCCGCCTTCGACTTCCCGAACTGCCCGGCGGCGTCGTTGCCGCCCGAGTTGCGCCGCATGAGCAGCAGGATCAGCCCGCCGATGAGCGCCAGCGTCAGCAGGCCGCTGACCAGGGTCAGGACGTTGAGGCGCGCGGCCGGAGCGTAGGTCACGCTTACCCCCGCCGCCTGCAGGGACGCGAGGCCGATGGCCGGGTCGGCGGGCAGGGTCCGGGTCCGGTAGTCGGTGGGCTGCGGGACGGGCGGTGTACCGGTAGCCGGCGTGCTGGGCGCCGCGTTCACGTCCGCCGCGCCGGCGCGCAGCCGGCCCTCGATCTGGGCGGTGCCGTTCTGATAGGTGATGACGGCCGTCTCGACCTGCCCCCGGCGCAGCGCGTCCGTGAAGGCCGTGAGAGACAGGTCGCCCGTGCGCCCGCGCGGCGAGAAGAGGGCCATGCCCACGAGCAGCACGCCCGCCGCCGCGAGCAGGCCCCATCCCCACTTCCACTTGCCCCTGGGGGTGGTCATGGCGCCGGGGTCCGCCGGCTCTGCTGGAGATTCATGCCCCAGTGTAGGGCGGCCTGGGGGCGCGCAAGTGGGACGAAGGCGGCAAAGTCCAGACCTCTGCGGGGGGGCTGGCTGGGCTACCTGCGCCTGCCGCGCTGCCCTCTGCCCGGCACGTGGCAGCATGGGCACATGACCCTTCCCGGCGACCCCGCTTCCCCGCTTCCTTCCGCCTCCGGCTGCGCGCTGGTGACGGGCGCGTCCCGTGGTCTGGGCCGGGCGATGGCCCTGCGCCTGGCCCAGAGCGGCTGGCCTGTGGCCGTGAACTATGCCCGTGACCACGCCGGTGCGGCGCGCACGGTCGAGGAGATCGTGGCGGCCGGCGGGCGCGCCCAGGCCTTCGCCTTCGACGTGACCGACGAGGCGGCGGTGCGCGCGGGCATAGCAGCGGTGCGCGCCGCGCTGGGCCCGGTGACGGTCCTGGTGAACAACGCCACCGGCCCGCAGCCGATGATGCCCCTGGAAGAACAGACCTGGGAGGACCACCTGAACCAGCTTGTGTTTTTCGTCAAGGCGCCCCTCCTGCTGCTCCAGGCTTGTCTGGACGACCTGCGCGCGGCGGGGGGACGGGGGCGAGTCGTGAACATCGGCAGCGAGGTCGTGGACCTCGGCAACGCCGAATTCGGGCACTACGTCGCTGCCAAGGGGGCCATGCTGGGCCTGACGCGGTCGTGGGCCACCGAACTGGGGGCGTCGCAGGTCACGGTGAACCTCGTCGCGCCGGGCTGGGTGCCGGTCGAGCGTCACGCTGACGACGGCCCCGAGGGCCGCGCCGCGTACACGGCCGCCGTGCCCCTGGGTCGCCAGGGCGTACCGCAGGACGTGGCCGAGATGGTCGCCTTTCTCGCCTCGCCGGCCGCCAACTTCATCACGGGACAGACGTTCGCGGTCAACGGGGGCCGGACGCTGGCGTGAGGGGGCCGGGTTCTGGCCGGTCTCCAGGGACGCTGGAGGGGCTGAAGGAACGCCGGGTGAATAACGTGGCTTTTCTGTGGTGAGTCTGCCCCGCAATCTTGACCCACTCTTAAACCTGAGCGTAATGCACTCAAGTCTATTGACTCTGGGAAACTGTGGGCCTATGCTAGTTGCAGTTCAGAACAGCTGCCCCCCGGGCGGCATATTCCCCTCTTTCAAGGAGTCAGACACATGGCCAAAGCAGTCGGTATCGACCTGGGCACCACCAACTCCGTCATTTCCGTCATGGAAGGCGGCCGTCCCGAAGTCATCGTCAACGCCGAGGGCGCGCGCACCACGCCCAGCGTTGTGGCCTATAAGGGCGACGAGCGTCTGGTCGGCCAGATCGCCCGCCGTCAGGCCGCGCTGAACCCCGGCGCGACGCTGTTCGAGGTCAAGCGCTTCATCGGCCGCCGCTGGGACGAAGTCCGTGAAGAAGCCAACCGCAGCCCCTTCAAGGTCAAGGAAGGCCCCGGCGGCAGCGTGCGCATTGAAGTCAACGGCCAGGACCTCGCCCCCGAGCAGGTCAGCGCCGAAGTGCTGCGCAAGATGGTCGCCGACGCCAGCGCCAAGCTGGGCACGAGCATCAAGGACGTGGTCATCACCGTGCCCGCGTACTTCGATAACTCGCAGCGTGAAGCGACCCGCCAGGCGGGCGAGATCGCGGGCCTGAACGTGCTGCGCGTCATCAACGAGCCGACCGCCGCCGCGCTGGCCTACGGCCTGGAGCGTAAGGGCAATGAGACCATCCTCGTCTTCGACCTGGGGGGCGGCACCTTCGACGTGACCATCCTCGAATTGGGCGACGGCGTGTTCGAAGTGAAGTCGACGAGCGGCGACACCCACCTGGGCGGCGCGGATTTCGACCAGCGCATCGTGGACTGGCTCGCGGGCGAGTTCCAGAAGGAACACAACTTCGACCTGCGCAAGGACAAGCAGGCCCTCCAGCGCCTCATCGAGGCCTCGGAAAAGGCCAAGATCGACCTTTCCAGCGCGTCTGAAACGACCATCAGCCTGCCCTTCATCACCTTCGACCCCGAGACCCGCACCCCCATGCACCTGGAGCGCAACCTGTCGCGCGCCAAGTTCGAGGAACTCACCGCCGACCTGCTGCGCCGCGTGCGTGAGCCGGTGCAGCGCGCCCTGGACGACGCCAAGCTCGACAAGAACGGCATCGACGAAGTGATCCTGGTGGGCGGCTCGACCCGCATCCCGGCGGTCAAGCGCATCGTGCAGGACATCATCGGCAAGACGCCCAACGAGTCGGTCAACCCCGATGAGGCCGTCGCGCTCGGCGCCGCCGTGCAGGCCGGGATCATCCAGGGCGACAGCAGCCTGGGCGACATCGTCCTCGTGGACGTGACCCCGCTGACGATGGGCGTGGAGGTCAAGGGCGGCATGATCGCGCCGATGATCACCCGCAACACCACCGTGCCGGCCAAGAAGACCGAGATCTACACCACGGCCGAGAACAACCAGCCCGGCGTGGAAATCAACGTGCTTCAGGGCGAGCGCCCGATGGCGAGCGACAACAAGTCCCTGGGCCGCTTCAAGCTCGAAGGCATCCCGCCCATGCCGGCTGGCCGCGCGCAGATCGAAGTGACCTTCGACATTGATGCCAACGGCATCCTGAACGTCTCGGCGCGGGAAAAGACTAGCGGCAAGGAAGCCAGCATCCGCATCGAGAACACGACCACCCTCGACCGGGGCGACGTGGACCGCATGGTGCAGGAAGCCGAGCAGAACGCCGCTGCCGACAAGACCCGCCGCGAGAAGGTCGAGAAGCGCAACAACCTCGACGGCCTGCGGGTTCAGGCCCTGAGCCAGATCGAGGAGAACACGGCCGCTCCGCAGGAGGCCAAGGACAAGCTCAAGGCCGTCGCCGACGAGGCCGAGGAAGCGGTACGCAGCGACGACGACACCAGGATCGCCGACGCCCAAAAGAAGCTCGAAGAAGAACTGCGGACCTTCATGACGGCCAACCAGCAGGACCAGGGACAGCCGCAGGCCGGCGCCCAGGGACAGGCCAAAGCCGACGACGACGTGATCGACGCGGACTTCAAGCCGGCAGAGTAATTCCCGCGTCCGGCGCAGTCGGCCGGACGAGGACCCGGGCGGAGTGGAGGGAAGCCTCCTTTCCCCACACAGCAGACCCGCAGGGGAGAGGACGGCCGAGTCGCCCCTCTCCCCCTTTTTATAAATCCCTATCCTGAACCCATGTTCAGAAGGCGAGGCAAGGCTATGACCAAGGACGACCAGCAGGGCACCCCCATACCGACCGACACCACCGGCAACGAACAGGAAAACCTGAAGTTCACGCGCCAGCGCGGCAAGACCGTGGACCCCGAGGGCACCGAGCTCGACGCCAGCCCGGAAAACGACAACATGGCCGAGGACGCCGAGGAAGCGGGCTTTCCCGGCATGGACGAAAACATGTTCGCCCAGGTGCAGGAGATGATGGGCAAGCTCGAGCGCGTAGATGAGCTGGAAAAGGAGAACGCCGACCTGCGCGGCCGCCTGGGCCGCCTCGCCGCCGACTTCGAGAGCTACCGCACGCGCATGGGGCAGGACGTGGCCGCCGCGCAGGGCCAGGGCGTGGCGAAGGCCGCCGAGCAGCTGATGCCGGTGTACGACGACCTCGAACGCGCCGTGGCGATGGGCAGTGGCGACCCGGCCAAGCTCATCCCCGGCGTGCAGGCCGTGCAAAACCGCGTGCTGAACACCTTCTCGGCGTTGGGGCTGGAGGCGACCGGCAAGGAGGGCGAGGCCTTCGACCCGCAGTGGCACGAGGCGTTGCAGGTCGTGGACGGCGAGGCCGACGACGTGATCGTGCAGGTCTACCAGCTCGGCTTCCGCATGGGCGAGCGCCTCGTGCGCCCGGCGCGCGTCGTCGTGAGCCGCAAGGGATGACCCGGCCGTGACGAGGGGACGCCAGGGCGAGAGACGCCGGCCCGCGCCGGGAGACGGGCGGCCCGCCGCGCCGCTGCCCCCCGGCGTCACGCTCGAACAGGTCGTGCGCCACCTTCACACCGAGTACGGCTGGGAAGAACTGGCGCGGCGCATTCCGGTCCGCTGCTTTCAGCGCGACCCCAGTGTGACGAGCAGCCTGAAGTTCCTGCGCAAGACCCCCTGGGCCCGTGAGCAGGTCGAGACCGAGTACGTGCGCCTTGCCCGGCGCGAAGACGCCAACCCGGTGATCGACGCGCTCAAGCGGGGGCAGGTGCCCGACCTGACCGGCGTGACCCAGACGCGGCTGCACGCGGCGCTGGCCTGGATGCTCCGGCATGTGCCGCAGAACGCCGTGAACCTGAGCACCTACTTTCTGCCCACGCTGGCCGCCGTGCAGGACGTGAACTTCTGGCCCGCCGAGGAGACGATGCCGCTGCTGGGCCGCGCCATCGAACAGTCGCACCCCGGCGAGGGTGACTACGAGGCTGGGGTGGTGGCCGACCTACTGCGGCGCGGCGCCGACGCCAACGACGGGCGCTACTGGCCCCCACTGCTTCACGCCGTGGATGTCGAGGGCCGCGCCTACCAGGGCCGGACCCGCGCGCCCCGCACCGACCTGCTCGACCTGCTGCTCGCGCATGGGGCCGACCCGGCCGTCACCGACGCCGAGGGCCACACGGCCCTGAGCATCGCCCAGGCCTATGACCTGCGCGCGGCCGTCAACAAACTCACCCCGTCTCCTTCTACCTGAGCCTTTTCGCGCCCGCGCCGCCCGCGCGCCCCACAGGAGGCAATTCATGGCCTACAAGGACTATTACGACGTGCTGGGCGTGTCCCGCGGCGCGTCCGATGCCGACATCAAGACGGCGTACCGCAAGCTCGCCAAGCAGTACCACCCCGACAAGAACCAAGGTGACGAGAAGTCTGCCGAGCGGTTCAAGGAGATCGGTGAGGCCTACGCGGTGCTCAACGACCCCGAGAAGCGCAAGCTGTACGACCAGTACGGCCACTCGGGCCAGGTGCCGCCCGGCGCGTATCCCGGCGGCGCGGGCGGCAGTTATCCGGGCGCGGACTTCGGGGGCTTTGACCCGTCGCAGTTCTCGGACTTCTTCCAGGGATTGTTCGGGCAGGCGGGGCGCCGGGGCGGGGGCTTCGCCGGGGCCGGCGGCTTTCCGGGCGGGGCGGGGGTCAACCTCGAAGACCTGCTGGGCGGGGGCGGGATCGGCGGAGCGGGTCAGGGGCGGCGTTTCGTGCAGAACGTGGAAGGCGAGCTGCAGGTGACGTTGCAGGAGGCCTTTGGCGGCTCCGACGAGGTCATCAACGTGGACGGCAAGCGCCTGAGCCTGCGTGTTCCGGCCGGCACCCGCGACGGCGCCCGGCTGCGCCTCGCCGGGCAGGGACCGGGGGGCGGCGACGTGCTGCTCACCATCCGCGTGCTCGAGGACGCCCGCTTCGACCTCGACGGCGACAACCTCAGCACCAGCATCGACGTGCCCGCCCCTGTGGCGGCGCTGGGCGGCGACGTGAAGGTCCTGAGCATCGGCGGAACGGCCGGCAACCTGGCTGTTCCGCCGGGCAGCAGCGGCGGCCGCCGGATGCGCCTGCGCGGTCAGGGCTGGCCGAAGAAGGACGGCACGCGGGGGGACCTGTACGTGCGCCTGAACGTGACTGTGCCGGCCCAGCCCAGCGACGAGGAAAAGGAGCTGTACCGCAAGCTGCGCGAGTTGCAGGAGAAATAGGACTGGCGGGGGAAGAGGCCGGAGAATTCTCTCTCCGGCCTCCTTCCTTCATTTTTCGTCCCGCGCGCGGGCCCTGTGCCACACTGGCCTCCGCATCCCGCATCCCCTCACTCTGCCCTGGAGGTTAGAGATGTTCCACCGACCGGCTTTCCGTATCCTGGGCGCCCTGCTGGGCACCGTCCTGACGACTGGCCTGGCCCAGGCGGCCTGCTCCTCGCCCTACTACCCTGTGCGCGAGGGCCTGACCCGCAGCTATCAGGGCACCGCGGCCGGGCAGAAGCTCACCTACACCGAGACCATCAGCGCGGTCACGGCGCAGGGGTTCAAGATGACCACGAAGGTAGGACCCAACGCCGTCACGGCGGCCTTCAAGTGCGGCCCGAACGGGGTCTCCGGGACCCCGAGCGTCTCCACGCCGGGTCTCAAGATCACCTCGCTGACCATGCGCGGCGTGACGCAGCCGCCCCGGCTGGCGGTCGGTACGGCCTGGACCTCGGGCGTGACGGTCGTGGGCACGGTACAGGGCCAGCCGATCCGCAACGAGACCGACATCTCGCTCAAGGTGGTCGGCCGCGAGCAGGTCAAGGTACCGGCCGGCACGTTCACGGCTTTCAGGATCGAATCCACGACGACCGTGAAAGTGACGGCGGCGGGCCAGAACCTCAGTCCACCCGTGGCCCGCAGTACGAGCTGGGTCGCCGAAGGAGTCGGCAACGTCAAGACGACTATCGTCACGCCGCCGACCACCATCGAGCTGGTGCGCTACAAGTAGCCCCCGGCTCCGGCAGCCGGAGTCGGGGGCAGGAGGGCTGATCTCAGACGGTCGGCTGGCTGATACCTTCCAGGGCTGCGCCGCCCTCCTCGGGCGAGGCACGGACGGCGAGGTCGGCGAGGCTCACAATCCCTACCACCTGTCCGCCGTCGGTCACGGGAACGCGGCGGACCTGACGGTCCGACATGGTGCGCGCGGCCTCCCCGATTTCGGTGCCGGCGTCAAGCGTCAGGACGTCGCCCGTGGCGTAGTCGGTCACGGGGCTGCCGAGGTCGTGCCCGTACGCCACGGCGCGCACCACGATGTCGCGGTCGGTCAGGATGCCGCGCAGGGTCTGGCCGTCCATGACCAGCACATTGCCGATGTCCTGTTCGCGCATGAGGGTGGCCGCTTCCTTGAGGGTCGCGCCGCTGTCCACCGTGCTGAGGTCCTGCGTCATGATGTCCCGGAGAGTCGCCATAACCTCAGCCTAGGCCCCCGCGCTGCCGGGCGGGTGGGCCGGGGCTTAGGGCTTCGTCAAGCTCCGGCGGGGCGCAAGCTGACGGCCAGCTCAAGGGGGCCTGAACTTCGTCTGAACACAGGTGGGCGCGGCCCGCCAGTCCTGGCCCGTACCATAGGGCAGATGCGTGTTCCCGCCCCTACCCTTTTGTGCAGCGCCCTGCTGGCGACCGGCGCGCTGACCCTCGTTCCGGCCTGCGCCGCCAGGCCCGAGGCGGCCCCGGCCGCCGTCCAGACGGGCCGCACGCCGGTGCTGACCCCCGTGGTGGTGGCCCGCTACCCCCACGCCACCGACGCCTTCACCGAGGGGCTGCAGTACCTCGGCGGCGGCACCTACATCGAGAGCACGGGCGAGGTCGAGGGCAGCAGCATCTCGGGCGTGCGCCGGGTGGACCTCAAGACCGGGCGGCCCCAGCGGGAGGTTCCCACCCCCCTGTCCGGCGCCTTCGGCGAGGGCGTGACCGTCCTGAACGGCGCGGCCTACCACCTGACCTGGAAGGACGGCGTGGCGTTCGCGCTCGACGCCGTGACCCTGCGCGAGACCGGGCGTTACCGCTACCAGGGCGAGGGCTGGGGCATCACCAACGACGGCAGGAGCCTGATCATGGGTAGTGGCAGCCCCGAGATCGTGTGGCGCGACCCGCGCACCTTCGCCGTGCAAAAGCGCCTGACCGTCACCGACCAGGGTCAGCCGGTGCGCAACCTCAACGAACTCGAATACGTGCAGGGCAGCCTGTACGCCAACATCTGGCTCACCGACCGCATCGCGCGGATCGACCCGGCGACCGGAAAGGTCACGGCCTGGATCGACGTGTCGGCCCTGACCCGCGAGGTCAGCAGCCGCACCGCGGGGATGACCTTTGACGACGTGGCGAATGGCATCGCCTTCGTGCCTGAGCGCGGCACCCTGCTCCTGACCGGCAAGCGCTGGCCCACGCTGTTCGAGGTCCGACTGCCCGGCCTGAAGGCCGAAGCCGCCACCACCGGTGCGGGCCGGACGCGCACGAACTGAGGTCGGCTGGGGCAGTCAGGCCAGTCGGGAAGAAGGCAGCCGCGCTTCCACGGCTGCCCAGATCCCGGCCGACAGTTCGGCCACCGGGCGCGTGGCGTCCAGCACCACGAAGCGTCCCGGTTCGGCGGCGGCCAGGGCCAGAAAGCCCGCGCGTACCCGCGTGTGGAAGGCGAGGTCGGCGCGTTCCAGGCGGTCGGGCTGGCCCCGCCGGGCAGCGCGCGCGAGGCCCAGCGCCGGGTCGAGGTCGAGCAGCACCGTGAGGTCGGGGACCAGGCCGCCGGTCGCTTCTGTCGTCACGCGGCTCAGGAAGTCCAGGTCCAGGCCGCGCCCGTAGCCCTGGTACGCCAGCGTGGAATCGGCGTAGCGGTCGCAGACTACGGCCTCGCCGCGCGCCAGGGCGGGCCGGATCACCTCGGTCACAAGCTGCGCACGGCTGGCCGAGTACAGCAGGAACTCAGGAAGCGGTCCCATCTCCAGCTCGGGGTCCAGTACCACCCGGCGTACCTGCGTACCCAGCAGCGTGCCGCCCGGTTCGCGGGTCTCGGTGACTGCGCGGCCCGCCCCGTGCAGATGGCGGACCAGTGCCGCGAGCTGCGTGCTCTTGCCTGCGCCTTCCGGTCCCTCGAAGGTCAGGAACAGGCCGCCCGTCCCCCCGTCCGCAGCGGGCCGGCTCACAGGCCGGTGGGGAAGTTCAGGAACTGCCAGGGCAGCCCAAATTCTTCTTCCAGCCGGGCGGCCAGCGCGCGCACACCGAAGACCTCGGTCTCGTAATGCCCGGCGTACACGACGTTCACGCCGTACTCGAAGGCCTCGTGAAAGAACTTGTGTTCGGGTTCACCGGTCAGCAGGGTATCCAGGCCCATTGCGGCCGCCTCGGGGACGCTGCCCGCGCCGCTGCCCGACAGGATGCCCACGCGGCGCACCGTCGGAATGCCCCCGCCGTGCACGAGGCAGATCTCGCCGGTCAGCTTCTGGATGCGGTCGGCGAAGTCCTGCAGGCTCTGCTCGAAGGGCAATTCGCCCGCCACGCCGATCTTGTGGCCCTGCCAGTCGCCGAAGGGCACACGGTTCTGGAGGCTTAGTGCGCCCGCAATCATGGCGTTGTTGCCGACCTCGGGGTGGGCGTCGAGGGGAATGTGGGCGGCGTAGAGGTTCAGGTCGGCCATCATCGCCGTGCGCACGCGCTCGTGGTGCGGTCCCGTCAGGGCCAGGGGACGGCCCCAGAACAAGCCGTGGTGCACCAGCAGCAGGTCGGCGCCCGCATCGGCGGCGGCGCGCAATGTATTGATGCTCGTGTCCACGCTCGCGGCCACCCGGCGGACGGTCTCAGTGCCCTGAATCTGGAGGCCGTTGAGGCTGGGGTCGGGCAGGTGGCCCACGCCCAGGTAGTCGTTGAGCCAGCGCACGAGTGTGTCGCGCTCGACCTCGCCGCGCGTATGGGAAGTGCCGGAAGCAGTCATAACGGCCAGTTTAGACCCATGATGGTGCAAAACAGGGCGTTTGGAACCATCACGGCGTGGCTGCGCCGGGCCGCGCTGGGGACTGCTCTCGGCGCTCCAGTCGATTACAAGGGGTCAGCCAGAGATATCCGGGCCATCCCGGCGTTGGTATCAGCACAGGGGATTAAGCCCTTGACCGTCAGGCATGTTCCACACGGCGGCGAGATCAGCGGTGCATGGCGTATCGGGCTGGGTCAGCTCCGAGAACCGGTCGTTGACCCAGTGGGGCCGCGCCTTTCAGAAGAAACAGCGTGGAGGAGAGGCGTGCCAGTCCCTCTGCGGGCCGGCGCGCCCCCGTCTCAGTTCGCGGGGCAGCTCTTGGCCGACTGGGCCTTGACCAGATCGGCGGTGCGGGTGTCGACCTTGGTGATCACGTCGCGGTTGTCGACCTCGTTCACCACGATGCCGGGCCAGAAGAACAGTGCGAACAGGACGTTTTCCTTGCTGACCCCCTTCTTCGACTCCGCCTCAGCACGGATGTTGGCGAGCTTGCCCAGCTCGTCCTTGATCTCGGCGCAGCTCAGGTCGGTGACCGGCTTGGCGGTGGCCTGGGTGTATTTGGGCGCACAGGACGCCAGCGAGAGGGCAGCGATGAGGGTCAGAGGAAGCATCATCTTTTTCATACACTTCACAGATAACACCCTCCAGTGCCCTGCCTTACCTCATTTGAGGCCGGGGATAGATGACCTTTCCAGCACGGGTCGGACCGCTGCAAGGCTGAGCTGTGGGAGCGGCCTATTAGGCAGCCCGCACGTCCCACCGCCCGAATCCTTTATGCTGGCGGGTACATGAGTGCCGTGATTCACCTTCAGGCGCTGGGCCTGACCGAGTACGAGGCGCGCGCCTATACCGCCCTGCTGGCGCTGGGCCGGGCCGTGCCTGCACGGGTGGCGCGGCAGGCCGGCATTCCCCGTCCCAAGATCTATGAGACCCTTGAACGGCTGGAGGGCCGGGGGCTGGCGGCCAAGATGGGCCAGAATCCGCTGGAGTACGCGCCCCTGTCGGCGCGGGAGTATCTGGCCCGGTCGCGGCGGTCCTTCGACGACCGGCTCTCGGCGCTGGACCGTGACCTGTCGCGCCTGACCCCCGATCCAGCGCCCGAAGCGGTCTACCACCTGTACGGCGACGCGGCGATGCGCAGTCTCGCCGAGGACATGATCCTCAATGCCCGTCAGAGCGTGTTCATGGCCGGCGACCCCGAACTCGCGGGGCGGCTCGAACACCTCACGCCGCGCGGGGTCCAACTGCTGCGCGCCGATCTGACCGGCCTGCCCGAGATCGCTGCGCTGGGCCAGGTCGCCTTTCTGCTGGCCCGCGACGGCGAGGCCGCCCTCATCGCCCATTTTATCGGGGCTGGGCAACCGGGCGAGCCCCACGGAGTGCATACCCACAACCCCGTCATCATTCACCTGATCGAGGGCTATATCGAGCTCGCGGTGCGCCGCGCCGCGGAGGCCGAATCGGTGGTCGGCGACTGACCCGGAGGCGACCTCATCTGCGCAGACCCCACATAAACCTGTAAGACACCGGCGCGTAGGGTGAGGGTATATGAGCGTCCTCAACGGTTTGCTGTCGGCGCTGGTCCGCGAAGGCGCCAGCGATATTCACCTGCGTGCGGGTGGGCCGCCGGCCGGCCGCATCAGCGGTGAGATCCGGCGCTTCGGCGAGACCCGGCTCGCGCCCGAACACGTCGCCAATTTCGCCCGCGAGATGATGCCGCGCCCCGAGATGTGGGACCTGTTCCTGGAGAGGCGCGAGGCCGACTTCGCCTACGGACTGGCGGGGGTGGCCCGGTTCCGGGTCAACGCCTACTTCCAGCGCGGCAGCGTGAGCCTGATCATGCGCGTGATCGAGGACAAGCCCATTCCGACCTTCACGCAACTGGGGCTGCCCGAAGAGACCTTCAACCGGCTGGCCGAACACGAACGCGGCCTGATCCTGGTGACCGGTCCTACTGGCAGCGGCAAGACCACGACTCTGGCGAGCCTGCTCGACCACGTCAACGCCACGCAGGCCGTGAACATCGTGACCCTTGAAGACCCCATCGAGGTGCTGCACCGCGACCGCAAGGCCATGATCAACCAGCGCGAACTGGGCATCGACACCCTGAGCTTCTCGGCCGGGCTGCGCGCCAGCATGCGTCAGGACCCCGACATCATCCTCATCGGCGAGATGCGTGACAAGGAAACCGTCGAGGCCGCGCTCTCGGCCGCGCAGACCGGCCACCTCGTCATGAGCACGCTGCACACCCAGGACGCCATCCGCACGGTGGGGCGCATCATCGACTTCTTCGCGCCGCACGAACGCGTGACCATCCGGCAGTCGCTCTCGGAGAGTGTCGTGGGCATTGTCAGCCAGCGCCTGCTGCCCCGGGTGGGCGGCGGCCGCGTGATGGGCATGGAAGTCATGCTGGGCACCCCGACCATCCGCGAGTGCATCAAGGACCCCGAGCGCATCGACGAGATCAAGCAGGCCCTGCTCGAAGGCGGGATGCTGGGAATGCGCACCTTCGACCAGCACCTCGCCGAACTCGTGACCAGCGGTGTGATCGCCGAGGACACGGCCCTCTCGGCCGCGACGAGTCCACACGAACTGCGGCTGCTGCTCATGCGCCGGCAGTTTGCCTGAGAGAAGCAACGAACAGCGCCGCCGGGGTTGCTCCCTGGCGGCGCTGTTGTGTTTCTAGCCTGCGCTTAGTCGGTCGCTACGGCGTCGCTGCGCACGTTGGCGCTGCCCTCGGCGATGGGCACGATGGGCTTTTTCATCACGCCGAGGAGCACGGTGCTGATGGCCGTGCCGACGAGCAGGGCCACGATGTACATCGGCAGGTTGGTCACGGCATTGGGAATGAACAGCACGAAGATGCCGCCGTGCGGGGCGCGCAGCAGGCAGCCCGAGGCCATGCTGATGGCGCCCGCCGCCGCCGAACCGATCATCAGCGAGGGAATCACGCGCAGGGGATCACGGGCGGCGAAGGGAATCGCGCCTTCGGTGATGAACGAGATGCCCAGCACGCCCGCCGCCTTGCCCGCCTCGCGTTCGTCGGTGGTGAAGCGGTTCTTGAAGAGGAGGGTGGCGAAGAACAGCGCCAGGGGAGGCGTCATGCCCGCGACCATCGCGGCGGCGATGGGCCCGTAGACCTGGTTGGTCAGGAGGCCGGTGCTGAAGGTGTAGGCCGCCTTGTTGATCGGCCCCCCCATGTCGAACGCCATCATGGCGCCGATCACAGCCCCCAGTGCACCCGCCGAGGTCTGGCCCAGGCCCTGGAGCCAGTTCGAGGCGGCGGTCAGCGCGGCGGCGACCGGCTTGCCCACCACGTAGACCATGATCAGGCCAGTGATGGCGGTGCCCAGCAGCGGCAGCAGGAGCGTGGGCTTGAGGCCCTCGAGCGTGCGAGGCAGCTTGATGCCCTGGTTGAGCCAGCGCGTGACGTACCCGGCCAGGAAGCCCGCGATGAGGCCCCCCAGAAAGCCGCTGCCGCCGCCCAGCGCCAGCAGGCCGCCGATCATGCCCGGCGCGAGGCCGGGGCGGTCGGCGATGGAGTAGGCGATGTACCCGGCCAGCACCGGCACGAACAGCCCGAAGGCCCCGGTGCCGCCCCCGATCTGGAGCAGTGCGGCCCCGAAGGAGCCGGGCGGTGGGTTGATGCCCCCGAACGCGAAGGCCAGCGCGATGAGCAGGCCGCCCGCGACCACGAAGGGCAGCATGTGCGACACGCCGGTCATGAGGTGCTTGTAGGCGCTGGGTACGCCCGCGTTCTTGGCGTTCTTGGCCGCCGATGCCTGGGCCACGTAGTCGCCGCCCCCGCCCGGGGCCGCTGCCGCGCCGGCCACGCCGTACACCGTCGCCTGCTCCAGCGCTGTGGTGACGACCGCCGCGCCGTCCTTGATGGCGGGTTTGGTGCCGGTCTGGTACACCCGCTTGCCCTGAAAGCGGTCGAGGTTGACGTTCGTGTCGGCCGCGATGATGACCACGTCGGCCGCCGCGATGTCCTGTGCCGTGAGCGGGTTGCCCGCACCCACGCTGCCCTGCGTCTCGATCTTGACGTCGTAGCCCAGTTTCTTCGCGCCTCCCTCCAGGCCCTCGGCTGCCATGAAGGTGTGCGCGATGCCCGTGGGGCACGACGTGATGCCCACGACCTTCTTCGGGCTGCTGCCGGGGGTGACGGCTGGGGTGACAGGCGCGGCGGTGGCCGGAGCCGGGGGCGCCTTCTGGAGTGTGGGCTGTGCGGAGCCGGTGGGCTGCGTGGCCGCGCCGGTCGCACGTGAGATCAGCTCCGAAGCATTACGGATGGCGTCCTGGGTGCTCGCGTGGATGACGGTCTTGCCGGCGAAGCGCGACTCGTCGACCCGGACGTCGGCGGCCAGGATCACGGCGTCGGCCGCCTCGATCTCGGCACGGGTCAGGGTGTCGCCCGACCCGACGCTGCCCTGGGTCTCGGCGCGGAGTTCGTGGCCGGCCCCGGTCGCCGCGCGCCGCAGCGCCTCTGCGGCCATGAAGGTGTGGGCAATGCCTGTGGGACAGGCGGTAACGGCGACCAGTTTAGCCATGATGCGCGCCTCCTAATGAGGGGAACAGGGGAGAGTAACGTGAGGAAAACGGTGGGAAAAGAAGCCCGGACGAACTACAGAACCGACACCTGCACCTGCGCGGCGTAGCCGTCGAGTTCCGAGCGGGGCGGCAGGTGCGCGCCCAGGCGGGTGATGTTGCCCACGCTGAAGCTCGTGGCGCGGCGGGCAGCGTCCGGCAGGTCCGATCCGGTGAGGTGTGAGGCGACGAGTCCGGCCACCATCGCGTCGCCCGCCCCGACGGTTGAGACGACCTGCACGCGCGGCGGGACGGCCCGCACAGCTCCGGCCGCCGTGACGATCAGGGCGCCCTGCTCGCCCTGCGACACCGCCACGACCTCGGCGCCGCGCGACAGCAGTTCGTGGGCAGCAGCCAGCACCTCGGCCTCGGTGCCCAGCGTCCGGCCCAGCGCGGCCTCCAGCTCGTGGATGTTCGGCTTGACGAGCTGCGGCAGCGTGGCGGCGTTCAGCACCGCAGTCAGGGCCGCGCCGCTCGTGTCCAGGGCCACGTAGGCCCCGGCCGCGCGCAGTTCGGCCGCGAGTTCGGCATACAGCTCTCCCGGCACGCCGGGCGGCAGGCTGCCTGCCAGCACGAACACGCCGGGCTGGGCCGCCCGTTCGCGCAGGCGGGCGCGCACCGCTTCCAGGTGCTCGGGCGACGCGCTCAGGCCCGGCAGGTTGATGTCGGTGGTCTCCTGCGCCGCGTGATCGCTGAGCTTGACCCCGACCCGGGTCGAGCCGGGCACCCGCACAAAGGCGTCCGTGATCCCCTTACTGCGCAGCAGCGTCTCGAAGGGAGCCGCGTTGTCTGCGCCCAGCAGGCCGGTGGCCGTCACGTTCAGGCCGCCCGGCTCGTCCCGGCCCCAGTCGGCCAGGAAGGAGGCCACGTTCACGCCCTTGCCGCCCGCGTCGGTCTGGAGGCTCTGGCCGCTGTTGACCTCGCCCAGCTGCAGGCCGTCCACCCGCACGGTCATGTCGAGCGCTGGGTTGAGGGTCAGGGTCACGACGTTCGCCATAACCTAGCCCCGCACCAGCGCGCGCACGGCCTCGGCGTTGGGCTGCGCGAGGGCCTCGGCGGCCAGGCGGCGCAGTTCCTCGGCGCTGCGGCGGCGCAGGGCGGCCTTGACGGTCGCGACCTGCGGCGTGCTCACCGACAGTTCCTTGACGCCCAGGCCCGCGAGCATCAGCGCGCCCACCTCGTCGCCGGCCGCGCCGCCGCACACGCCGACCCACTTGCCGTGGCGCTCGGCAGCGTCCACCGTCAGCTTGATGAGCTTGAGGACCGCCGGATGCATGGCGTCGGTCTGGCGGGCGAGCTGCGGGTGCAGGCGGTCCATCGCCAAGGTGTACTGGGTCAGGTCGTTCGTCCCCACACTGAAAAAGTCCACTTCCTGCGCCAGCTCGTCGGCGATCAGGGCCGCCGAGGGCACCTCGATCATCACGCCGAGCGGAATACGCGGGGTGTCCAGCTCGCGCCGCACCTCGTCGAACATGGCCTGCGCCCGGCGGAAGTCCTCGAGCGTGGCGATCATCGGGAACATGAGGTGAACGTTCGGGTGGTCCTTGGCGACGCGCGCCACCGCCCGGAGCTGCGGCAGGAACAGGTCGGGCCGCTCGAAGCACAGCCGGATGCCCCGGATGCCCAGGAACGAGTTGTCCTCGCGGGCCAGCCCCAGGTAGGGCACTTCTTTGTCGCCGCCGATGTCCAGCGTCCGGATGATCAGGGGGCGGTCGCCCATTGCGGCGGCCATCGCGCGGTATTCCTGCTCCTGCTCGTCCTCGGTGGGCACGCTGTCGCGCTCCAGGAACAGGAACTCGGTGCGCATCAGGCCCACGCCCTCGGCCCCGGCGTCAAGGGCCCCGGCGGCGTCGGCTGCGCGGTTGATGTTCGCGGCCACCTCGACTCGCTTGCCGTCCGAAGTGGCGCCGGGTTCGTGGCGGGCAGCGCGGGCGGCCTCGCGCTCACGGGCCAGCACGCCCTGACGTTCCTGCGCGCCCGTCACGTCGGCCGCCGAAGGGTTGAGGTACAGCCGCCCCGATGCCCCGTCCAGAATGGCGTGCGTGCCGTCGGGGATGTCGAGCAGGCCCGCGCCCGCCGCAACCACGGCCGGCAGCCCCAGCCCACGCGCGATGATTGCGGTGTGGCTCGTGGGGCCGCCCTGCGCCGTCACGAAACCCAGCAGCGAGTCCGGCCCGAGGCGGGCGGTATCGCTGGGCGTCAGGTCGGGGGCCAGCAGGATGACCGGACCGCCGGTTTCCACGCGGTCCTCGCCCAGACCCAGCAGGTGGCGAAGCACGCGGCGCTGCACGTCGCTCATGTCGACGGCGCGGGCCGCCAGCGTCGGGTCGTCGAGCTTCTGGAGCTGTGAAACGCGTTCGCCGGTCGCCTGCTGGTAGGCCCAGGCTGCGCCGTGCCCGTCGAGGATGCGCGCCACGGCGTCCTGCACCGTGCCCTCGTCGGCCAGCAGTTCCTGGTGCGCGCGGAAGATGGCGGCCTTGTCGGCCCCGAAGCGTGCCTGCACGTCGTCGATCAGGTTCAGGAGTTCGGTGTGCGCCGCGCTCAGCGCGGTGTCGAGACGCTCGGCCTCGGCCACCGGGTCGCCGGCGGGCGTGTCCCTGACCTCCAGGGCGCGCGGGGCGTGCTGGCGGGTGTAGCCCACGACCAGCCCGTCGGCGGCGGGCACGCCCTCGACGGTCGCCCCGACCTGGGCCGGCACCCAGTCGGGCTCGCGGCGCGGCGCCTGGGCCTGCGCGGCGGCCGAGGGCGCGCTCAGGTCATCGCCCAGCCCGGCGCGCATGGCGTCGGTCACGGCCTTGAGGGTCGCCTCGTTGTCGCTGCTCACCGTGACCAGGGTGCCCTGGGTCAGGCCCAGGCTCAGCATCTCCATGAGCTTGGTGGCGTCGGCGCTCTTGCCTTCACCTTTGCTCAGGCGTACGCGGGCGCCCGACTTCTTCACGATGCCGGCCAGCATCGTCGCGGGGCGGGCGTGCATTCCCTGCGGGTTGGGCAGCGTGACCTGCGCGCTGAACGGCAGGGCGCCGGTGGCCGTCTCGCCGCGCACGGCGGCAGTGGCCGACCCCGTCTGAACTGGCTGCGCCTGAAGCTGCTGCGCCTGCTCGGGCTGCCTCGCCTCGCCCAGCGGCGCGCCTGCGGCCGGGCGCTCGCCGGTCAGGGCCTCCTGGATGTCGGCAGGGTCGGTAGTCACCCAGAGCTTCTCGACGAGTTCCTCGTCGCCCAGGACGCGCGTCAGGCGGCGCAGGATCTGGAGGTGCTCGTCGCTCGCCGCCGCGATCCCGATGACCAGGTGGACCGGCTCATCCTCCTCGCCCCACTGCACGCCGCCGGGAACCTGCACCACCGCGATGCCGGTCTGACGGATGAGATGGCGCGACTCGGGCGTGCCGTGCGGGATGGCGATGCCGTTGCCCAGGTAGGTGTTTGCCTGGGTCTCGCGCGCGCGCATGCCCTCGACGTAGCCGGGGTCCACGTTGCCGTTGGCGGCCAGCAGGGCCGCGACCTGCGCGATGGCCTCATCTTTGGTGCGCGCCTGGGCACCGATTTTTACCAGTTGCTGGGGGAGCTGAATCATGACGGTCCCTTCCTCCGGGGCTGTGCGCCGCCCGGTCGTCCCTGGGGACGCAAGATTCCTGAAGAATCGTGATCAATTTTGAGCAATTCCGATCATACTCCGGCGATTCTCGCCGCGCAATGGCGGCGGGGCCGGGGTTGGCTAGAAGCGGGGTGTGTCGTTCAGGGCGACCTCCGGAAGGTGCCGCGCGGCGAGGTGTACTGCCGGGCAGGGTCGGCGTGGGATTGCTGTCCAGCATAGGTCGCTCCTGGGCCGGCCGCCGGCAGTGGAGGGCCCAACATTAAGATTCGCCCCAGGGGGCCGGGGGTGCGCCGTCCGGTCGAGGCTCTGGGTGCAGAGGATGGCCCGCTTCCTCACAGTCGGCAGCGCGTCCACCCGAGCTCTCAGCTGCACGGTGGGTCAGATGCTGCTTGAACCCGGTCTACCAATCGCCAGGTGAAAATGGGGTGCTGCGGCTTGTGCGGGAGGCGAATGCGACTCAAAATGAACCGACCTCAAAGCAAGGCGAAGGAGACCCTCTATGACCACTAATCCTGCGGGCACCGCCGGGCCGACCTCGGGCAAGGACCGCGTCCAGAAATTCGGACGCTTCCTGAGCGCGATGGTCATGCCCAACATCGGTGCGTTCATCGCCTGGGGCCTGATCACGGCCCTCTTCATCCCGACCGGCTGGCTGCCCAATGAGCAGCTCGGCAAGCTCGTCGGCCCGATGATCACGTACCTCCTGCCGCTGCTCATCGCCTACACCGGCGGGCGCATCGTCGCCGACCACCGCGGCGGGGTGCTGGGCGCCATCGCGGCGATGGGCGTCATCGTGGGCACCGACATCCCCATGTTCATCGGCGCCATGATCATGGGCCCGCTGGGCGGCTGGGTCATCAAGCAGTTCGACCGCAACGTGCAGCACCGCATCGCTCCCGGCTTCGAGATGCTGGTCAACAACTTCTCGGCCGGCATCATCGGGATGCTGCTCGCGATCCTGGGGTTCTTTGCGGTCGGGCCGGTCGTCGAACTGTTCAGCAAGGCCGTGGCCTCCGGCGTGCAGTTCCTGGTGAACGTGCACCTGCTGCCGCTCGTGTCGCTGCTCATCGAACCCGGTAAGATCCTCTTTCTCAACAACGCGATCAACCACGGCATCCTCACGCCGCTGGGCACCGCGCAGGCGCAGGAGACCGGCAAGTCCATCTACTTCCTGCTCGAAGCCAACCCCGGCCCCGGCCTGGGGCTGCTGCTGGCCTACTGGGTCTTCGCCAAGGGCAGCATCCGCAGCTCGGCGCCCGGCGCGGCCATCATCCACTTCCTGGGCGGCATCCACGAGGTCTACTTCCCCTACGTCCTCATGCGCCCCATTCTGCTGCTGGGGGTCATCGCGGGCGGCATGTCCGGCGTGGCGACCCTGGTGGCCCTAAACGGCGGTCTGGTCTCGGCCTCCTCGCCCGGCAGCATCTTCGCCATCCTGGCCCTGACCCCGCGTGGTGGCTACTTCGCCAACATCGCGGCCGTGGTGGTGGCCGCCGCCGTGTCCTTCCTGGTTTCGGCGGTGTTCCTGCGCGGCGCGTCCTACACCGAGGACGACCTCGCCAGTGCCCAGGCCGACTCGCGCGCCAACAAGGGCGGACCTGCCGTGGGCGCTCCGGCCCTGGCCTCGGCCGGCCCCGCCATCGGTGAGGGCGGCGCGGTGCGCAAGGTGGTCTTCGCCTGCGACGCCGGCATGGGCTCGAGCGCGATGGGTGCCACGGGCTTCCGCAAGAAGGTGCAGGCTGCCGGCCTGCCCATCGAAGTGACCAACACCGCCATCGACGCGATTCCGGCCGACGCCGACATCGTGGTCACGCAGCAGAACCTGACCTCGCGCGCGCGCGCCAAGGCCCCGCAGGCCCGGCACGTGTCCATCGACAACTTCATCGGCAACCCCATCTACGACCGCATGGTCACCGAGCTTCAGGCAAGCGCCCAGGCGACCCAGGTGCCCGCACCTGCCGTCAGCGCGCAGACCGCGCCGGTCCACACGGCGCACACGCTGCACGCCGCTCCGGGCGTGAGCGCGGCCACCGCCCTCGCGGGCGCGGGTACCATGGGCACCTCTGCGGCGGTCCCCCAGGGCAAGGGCGATGTCCTGCGCCGCGAGAACATCGTGCTGGGGCTGGGCAGCGTGGCCCGCGACCAGGCCGTGGTCCGCGCGGGCGAACAGCTCGTGAAGTCCGGCTACGTGTCGTCCGACTACGTGCCCGCCATGCTGGAGCGCGAGAAGGTCGTCAGCACCTACATCGGCAACGGCATCGCCATCCCGCACGGTGTGGGCGCGGCCAAGGCGGCCATCAAGACGAGCGGCATCGTGGTGAACCAGTACCCCGACGGCGTGGACTTCGACGGTGAGCGCGCCTACCTCGTCATCGGCATCGCTGGGGCGGGCGACGAACACCTCCAGATCCTGTCGCGCATCGCCGACGCGCTTGAGGACGAGGCCACCGTGATGCGTCTGGCACGCACCCGGGACGCCGACGAGATCTACCGCACGTTCACGTCCTGACAAGCGGAACCAGGGAAGGGGGTGGCCGGGCCAGTGAGGCCGGCCACCCTTTTTTCGTCGTTCATGGCTGGCCGGCCCGCCGAAACGGCGCGGTACAGTCACCACAAGGAGGCACGTCATGACCACAACTTCGTCCACCGGGAATCAGCCGCAGTCCACCGTCAGCCAGCCCACCGCCATCCAGTTCGGGGCCGGCAACATCGGGCGCGGCTTCATCGGCGCCCTGCTGGCGCACAGCGGGTACCGCGTGGTGTTCGCCGACATCAACGAGGCGGTCATCAGTGCCCTGCGCGACCAGGGGCGCTACACGGTGCAGGTGCTTGATGTCGAGCGCCGCAGCGAGGAGGTGACCGGCGTGACCGGCATCCTCTCGAACGGCCCCGAGATCGTGCCGGCCATCGCGCAGGCGAGCCTCATCACCACGGCGGTCGGTCCCAACGTCCTGAAGATCATCGCGCCCACCCTGGCGCGCGGCATCGAGGAACGGGCGCGGGTGGGCGCGGGCGACCTGAACATCATCGCCTGCGAGAACATGGTGGGGGCCAGCTCCTTCCTCAAGGAGCAGGTCGAATCGCATCTCTCGGAAGAGGGCCAGCGCTACGCGGACGAGCATGTGGGCTTCCCGAACTCCTCGGTGGATCGCATCGTGCCGCCATTCTCCGGTGAGAACCTGCTCGACGTGGGTGTAGAGGCCTTCTACGAGTGGATCGTCGAGCGTCCGGCCTTCAAGGGACCGGTACCCGACATCACGGGCATGAAGCTCACCGACAATCTGGTGGCCTACGTGCAGCGCAAGCTCTTCACCCTGAACAATGGGCACGCCGTCGCCGCGTATCTGGGCGTGCGTAAAGGGCTGGACACCATCGAAGCCAGCATGAACGATCCCGAGATCGCGGCCGAGGTGCGCGCGGCGATGGAGCAGAGCGGTGCGGCCCTGGTGCGGCGCTACGGCTTCGACCCCGCCGAGCACGCGGCGTACATCGACAAGATCGGTGCGCGGTTCCGCAATCCGCACATCCGCGACGAGGTCCTGCGCGTGGGCCGTGAGCCGCTGCGCAAGCTGGGGGCCAGTGACCGCATCATCGGTCCGGCCCGTATGGCCGCCGAGTACGGCCTGCCGGTGGACGCCCTGCTGCGCGGCGCGGCGGCGGCCCTGCGCTACGACAACCCTGCCGATCCGCAGTCGGTCCAGCTTCAGGCCCTCGTCAAGGAACGTGGCCTGGAGGCCGCCGTGACCGAGGCGACCGGCCTGGAGGCTGGGAGCGACCTGCACCGCGGCATCGTCGAGGCGTACCGGGTGCTGGAAGAGTAGAGAGGGGGTGGGGCCGGGCGTCCCCGGTCTCCGCACTCCCTAAATTCCCTGTGAACGGCCCGGTCCTCCCACCTCGCCGCCGGCCCGCGTAGCATGGCGCCATGATCGAACGCAGCTTCCGTATGACCGATCCGCAGGGGATGCACGCCCGCCCGGCCAGCGCCGTGGTCAAGGTCGCCAAGGGGTTTTCCAGCGACCTGACCCTCATCGCCGAGGACTCGGTGAGCCTCAAGAACATGATGAAGATCCTCAGCCAGGGCATCCAGCCCGGCACGGCCTTCACGGTGCAGGCCAGCGGCGAGGACGAGTCGGCGGCCATCCAGGCCATCGCCGACGTCCTGAAAAATGAGGGACTGGCCGAAGAAGCCTGAGTCCGGCATAGGGGGTGCGGTCCTGTCGCAGGCCGTGCCTCCCGCTATTTGGCCTGATCTGCGGAAAGACTGGGCGCGGTGACGCTCCTTCGGCCGCCTGGAAGTGTTCTTCCTGTTCAGTTCTGAGCGCTTCTGAACATTTCGCCGTATGCTGGCGGGACATGACGGCTCCTCTCGCGGAAGAACGGCTTTCGCGCATCCTTGATCTCCTCTCCGCGCGGGGTCCGCTGCGCACCACGGCCATCACGGCCCAGCTGGGGGTCAGCGGTGCGACGGTCCGGCGTGACCTCGATACCCTGGCGCGGCGAGGCCTGATCCGCAAGGTGCACGGCGGCGCGGCCCTTGTCAGCCAAGACCAGCAGTACCGTGACCGTCAGGAACTCCGGCAGCCCGGCAAGGAGCGACTGGCCGAACTGGCCGCGACGCTCATCGCTCCGGGCCAGACGGTGTACCTCGACGCCGGGACCACCGCGCGGCAGCTCGCGCAGGCGCTGCGCCGCACGCCGGCCCTGACCCGCACACTGCGGGTGGTGACGCACGGCCTGGACGTGGCGTACGAGCTCAACGGCGAATGCTCGCTGTACGTCGTCGGCGGCGAGGTCTACACGAGCACCTACAGCCTCACCGGTCCCGACGCGCTTGCGGCCATCGGGCGCTACAACTACGACCTGTTCTTCGTGGGCTGCACGAGCATCGATCCCTCGGGCCACCTGACCAACAGCAACCTGCCGGAGGCGGGCCAGAAGACGGCGATCATGGCCCGCTCGCGCCGCAGCGTCCTCATCGCCGACGGCAGCAAGTGGGGTCATGCGGGGTTCGCCTCCTTCGCAGCCTTCGGTGACCTGGAGGCCTGGGTCACCGATCAGGCGCCGCCCGAGGCCCAGGCGGCGTTCGGAGCGGCTGGCGTGCCGGTGCTGTGCGCCGACGCCCCGGATACTCCAGCGCGGGGCGCGTGGCCGCAACCGGTGGGGGCGCCGTGAACGGATTGCCCGAACAGGCCGGGTCCGGCGGGCGGCTGCCCATCGTCGTGGTCGGCGGGTTCCTGGGGGCAGGCAAGACGACGCTGGTCAACCACCTCATCCGCTCGTTGCCATACCGCCTGGGTGTCATCGTCAATGAGTTCGGCGTGGTCGGGGTGGACGGTGCCCTCATCGAACGCCTGCAGGACGACGTGACCGAGCTCACCGCCGGCTGCCTGTGCTGTACGGGCCGGGACGACCTCGTGCGGGCCCTCGTCGAGATCGGCCTGCGGCCGCAGAAGCCCGACGCCGTCATTATCGAACTCAGTGGGGTGGCCGACCCGACGCCGGTTCTGGCGACCCTGCTCGACCGGGCCGTGCGCGCCGCATTCAGGGTGGTGACGCTGGTGGCCGTCGTGGACGCCCGTCACGTCCTCACTACCCTGCGCGACCACCCCGAGGCGGCCCGGCAGCTCGCCTACGCCGGGGTCGTCGTCCTGAACAAGACCGACGTCGCCGACCCCGCGCAGCTCGCCCACGCCGAGGACGTCCTGCGCGGCGTCAATCCGCTGGCCCGCCTCGTGCGTGTCGAGCGGGGCCAGATTGACGCGGCGGCGCTGCTCGGGCGCGACGACTTCGGTGGCCGCGCCGCGCCAGTTCCGGCCGACGAACCGGCGGTCCACACTCCAGACCTGCGGTCCTTCGTGCTGCGCGCCGGACGACCACTGGACCCCTACGCCTGGCAGCGCTTCATGACCACGTATCTGCTCCGCCGCCCCGCCGAGGTATTGCGGGCCAAAGGCTTTCTCGATCTGTACGGCTATCCGCAGCGCGTCGTCTTTCAGGCAGTGCGCGACCTGTTCACCGCCGACGCCTGGGAAGCGGGCGACGGGCACAGCGAACTTGTGGTCATCGGGCGGGGCCTCGACCGCCAGGAGTACGAGGAGGCCTTTGCGGCGTGCATGGTTCCGGATAGCCTGCCCGGAGCCTGAAGGTCCAATCTTAAAGAAAACCCGGCCTGCAGCCCACCGCCCTTCGCCTGGCCCGGAGCACAGTGGGGCATGGACAGCCAGCTCAGCGATCAGATCGAAGTCGCCGTCAGCGATCACGACGCCCTCGAAGCGGCGGCCGATACGCTGCAGAGGCTCCTCAAGGGGGCCGAGGGCATCCTTCCCAGTAGTGTGCTCGATGCCCTCCACGGTGAGTTTCTCGGTCACCCGCTGCACCCCATTCTCGTCCACCTGCCTCTGGGCGGCTGGATGCTCGCGGGCCTCCTCGATTTCATGCCCGGTGGGGACGAGCGGACTGCGCACGCGGCCGACGTGGTGCTTACCCTCAGCACCCTGGGAGCGGTGCCCACCATCGCCACCGGCTGGGTGGACTGGTCCAACACGCGTGGTCAGGCTCGCCGCACCGGCCTGATCCACGGCGCGGTCAACGAGGTGGCCTTCCTGCTCAACGTTGGTTCCGTCGCCGCGCGTCGCCGGGGCAACCGGAGGCTGGGCAAGGCACTGTCGGGGGGAGCGCTGGGGCTGGCCGTGGCCGGCGGATTCCTGGGCGGGCAGCTTGTGTATGGCCATGGCCTAGGGGTGGGCCAGACGCTCGCCAAGCCCCAGGGGTAGCCGGAGAGAAGACCGGGGGCACAGGCTTATGCTGCGTCCATGACCCTGCATCCGGACCTGAACTTGCCCGCTCCCGAGAGCCTCGACCAGTCCACCCCCGAGGAGATCGCGGCGGGCCTCAACGGTCCGCAGGGCACCGGCCTCAGTGGCACCCTGGGCGAGCGACTGGGTATTCGCTACGTCTCGGCCTCCCGTGACCGCGTGGTCGCCCGGATGCCGGTCGAGGGCAACCGCCAGCCTGCCGGGCGCCTGCACGGCGGCGCCAGCCTTTCGCTCGCCGAGGAACTGGCGAGCGTCGGTTCCTGGCTCAACCTCGATCCCCGCAAGCAGGTGGCGGTGGGGGTGGACCTCAACGGCACCCATGTCCGGGGAGTGACCGGCGGCGAGGTCACCGGGGAGGCCACCCTGGTCTACCGGGGCCGCAGCGTCATGGTCTGGAGCATCGAGATCCGTGACGAGAAGGGCCGGACCACCAGCCTCATGCGCTGCACCTGCAACGTCGTCAACGTTGGCTGAGCAGCGGCGGGGGCCGGGTATCTATAGGGTGTCGTGTGCGGTCTGTCCGGCGACCCAGTGCTCTCCGTCCTCGTCTCCTTCCCGCTTCCAGACCGGGACCTCGACTTTCAGCCGCTCGATCAGAAGGTCGCAGGCTTCGAGCGCCGCGCGGCGGTGGGGGCTCGCCACCCCGATCAGGATGCTGGCCTCGCCGGGCGTCAGGCGACCGGTGCGATGCTCTATATACACGCGCAGTTCGCCGTGTCGTTCCCGCGCCGCTGCCGCCGCGTCCTCCATGACCCGGCGGGCCAGCGGCGCGTACCCTTCGTACTCGATGAACTCCACGACTTTGCCCTGATTGGGGCTGCGGACCGTTCCAACAAAGTAGGCCTGCGCGCCGTACCGTTCCCGGATCAGAAAGTGGGCTGCGGTCTCCAGGTTCAGCGGCGCGGCAGTGACTTCGGCGTGGGTGTCCGCTCCGTCTTCGCTGCCTCCGGCAACGGGTGGCAGAAAGGCCACTTCGTCGTTCTCTCCCACCACCTGCTCGGGTGTGGCGTAGGTCTCGTTCACAGCCACCATGCAGCCCCGGAGACTCAGGCCATGTGCGGCCTCGATCTGTGCGGCGAGCTGGCGGACCGTCACTCCGGCAGGGGCGTCCAGCGTGAGCTCTCCCTGCCCCAATTCCCGCTTCAGGCGGGCAAAAAACACGGCTTTGACCTGCATGGTCCGAGGCTAGCATTTCCCCTTTGCGCACACCCTCAACGGACCTTGAGGCGAAAGGGTTGACAGATTTCAGATTGGCCTGTATCTTTTCTGAGCCTCGGTTGAGGCGCGGTGCATGACAAACGAAGCGTAACAAGTGAGAGATGACGCAAATATCACGTCTCAGCGCACCTGT
>NZ_LMOM01000026.1 GCF_001424185.1 Deinococcus sp. Leaf326
TCACACCTCCAGAAGACCGCCTTTCGTCATTTTTGGCGATCCCCAAACCTGTTGAGGCTGTTCAGAACAGGGAAAACTGAAGTTGTCCTCTACTGAGGGTATTCCCTCTCTTTCGGCTGGTACTGGCTGAGTACCCAGAGCGGTGATGTCCCCACAGTGCATCCCCAGTTTGCGCGGCAGCATCACTTCACAGACGAGTCGGCTGTCCATGTGGATTATCAAGTGGCGCGCCTCTGGATGGATCTCCAGGAGATTCTCCCGGCGGTTCTCACTCCCCTCCCAGAACCTTTTTCACGCTGGGTAGAAGCAGGCGCATGGTCACCGTGGATTCAGCGGGTCAACACCTGGTGGCGTTCGTTGGACGTTGAGGAGCGTCGAGCTGCTCCCCAGACTGCGGATGCATTGTGGATGGCGCAGCGGTGGTGGAATGCTCGCCACCTTGACCTGGGCTATCTTCTGGCGCCCCCAGACATCCGTTTTTGGCGTGTCAACGACCAGGTGACCCTGGACTGGGAGACTCGAGGGTGTGTGATTGACGGCGTGCCTGCCTGGGTCGAGACGGCTGGGCAGTAGCGCTACAGCCTCGAACAATTTGAGAGCGAGGTCGCCCAGTTTCGCGATCGGCTCGACGCCGACATGCGGCGTCACCTGCAGGAGGTCAAAGCTCTCGGGCTGCTGAACGAGCAGCAGCTGGAGAACCTCCATCGGCAGCACGAGAACACCTTGCGTGATGAGGGGCGCCCAGAGGTCCCAGACTGGGATGAGGCTCAGGTGATGGTGGAGCAGCTCGAGACCAGATCAGGCCTCTATGTGGGGGACACCCGTACACAGTAGGCGCGTGAGGTCACGGTTGACATCTGAGGCTGGCATTCCGGTTCTACAGGTGTCGCAACAGAAGCACCATCATCCCCAAGTGCACCATGCCGAGGGAATTTTCGGTATGCCTTTCCCAGCGCACCACGAGGCGACGGAAGTTGTGGAGCCAGGCAAACAAACGTTCCACGCGCCACCGGCGACGGTAGCGGCGTAAAGGCCGCTCATCCTGCGTCTTTGAGCGGTTGCGGCGATTCGGCGCAATCATCTCGATGCCTTCGCTGGCGAGTTCAGCATCAAGCGCATCGCTGTCGTAGGCCCGGTCGCCGATCAACCGGGTTGGTTGGTCAAACCCGAACGTCGCGTCCAGTGTGTCGTGCACCAGTGTGACCTCATGCGGGCTGGCGCTGGCCACATGAACGGCGATGGGGAGACCGCTGGCGTCTGTAATGGCCATGATCTTCGTGCCCTTGCCGCGCTTGGTTTTGCCCACGTCCAGGCCCCCTTTTTTGCGCTGGCGAAGGTCGCATCGATAAAGCACTCACTGAGGTTGAGCTGCCCTTGTTCGGCGAGTCGCTCGTACAATGCCTGCAAGGCGCCGTTAAACACACCCGAACGGTTCCATTCTTGGAAGCGGCGGTGAACCGTCGAGCGTGAGGGGTAATGACAAGGGAGGTCCTTCCATGGAGCCCCGGTTCGGAGGATCCAGAAGATCGCCTTGAGGATCGGGCGATTTGGAGCGCGCGGGCGGCCTTTGCCATCAGCCCGGCGTGGCGGGTCTGAGAAAAAAGGGGCAATAAGATCCCAGTGTTGATCAATCAACTCCACTGGATCATGCTGTGGGGACTCCATGAGGTATGGAGCAGCCCGACTACCCTCCTCCCGTTTTTGGGATGGCTTCTAGACTGGTCAGAACCGCAGACTGCTGTAAACTTTCCATCTCTTACTCAGCCGTTAACACTATACCAGATGGCGTTATAGAAACTATCAGGTACCGGAACCCAAACGATCACTCGCGTGTTATATACATTGCCGATATCGTCAAGTTAACTAGAAGTACAACGTTATCAAAAAAGTGATCTTGGTCACTTTCATCTTCCCTGTAGGACCGAGGAGATGAATGGGATTGGAGAAACATATAGTTGACGCTTCAGACGCGTGGGGAGCAACAAGCTTCGCAGGGAGTAGGCCCTCTACTCTCTTAGGCTGGTGTTAGATCAGCCTGGGGTGCAACTGATGGCGCGGCGAGATTTCTCGACTTTCCACCCTCCGAGACAGCACGGGAGAGATTCACCATGATCTATTTCATGTTCGCCACCGGCATCGAGAACTCGTATCCCACCATCCAGGGCGGCCGGGTCCGAATGGACGAAATGGAGAAATGCCGCCACTACGACTTCTGGAAAAAGGATTTCGAGCTCGTGCAGGAACTGGGCATCGGCTACCTACGCTACGGCCCGCCCATCCACCGGACCTGGCTGGGCCCCGACCGCTACGACTGGAGCTTCGCCGACGAGACCTACGCCGAGTTGCGTCGCCGCGACCTCACGCCCATCACTGACCTGTGCCATTTCGGGGTTCCTGATTGGATTGGGAACTTCCAGAACCCGGACTTTCCCGAGCAGTTCGCCCGCTATGCCCGCGAGTTCGCCCGGCGCTACCCCTGGGTACAGCTCTATACGCCCGTCAACGAGATGTACGTCTGCGCCCTGTTCTCAGCCAAGTACGGCTGGTGGAATGAGCAGCTCACGACCGACGCCGGCTTCGTGACAGCCCTCAAGCATATTGTCCGGGCGAACGTATTGGCGATGCGGTCCATCCTGGAAGTGCGTGCCGACGCCATCTTTATCCAGAGCGAATCCAGCGAGTATTTTCACGCAGAAAACCCGGCGGCTATCCGCCCGGCCGAGATCATGAACGAGGTGCGCTTTCTCAGCTTGGACCTCAACTACGGGCACCGGGTCTCCTCCGAGATGTACGAGTACCTGCTCGACAACGGTATGACGCGGGAGGAATACCACTTCTTTCTCGACGAGAACCTCAAGCACCACTGCATCATGGGCAACGACTACTACGTCACCAATGAGCATCTGGTGCACCCGGACGGCCGCACTGAGGCGGCAGGAGAAATCTACGGGTACTCGGTGATCACCAACCAGTACTACGTCCGCTACGGCCTGCCCGTCATGCATACCGAGACGAATCTGGCCCAGGGCGCGGCCGGCGACGAGGCGGCGCGCTGGCTGCGCAAGGAGTGGGCCAACGTGCTGCGGGTGCGCAACGATGGCCTGCCCATCGTGGGTTTCACGTGGTACTCGCTCACCGATCAGGTGGACTGGGACAGCGCCCTGCGCGAAAACCGGGGCACCGTCAACCCGCTGGGGCTCTACGACCTGGAGCGCAACCTGCGCCCCGTGGGGCAGGCGTACAAAGATCTCATTACCCAGTGGCGCGACGTGTTGCCCACCCAGAGTGTCGTGCTGTCGCTGCCGATCTTCGCGCCCAGCCAGCAGCAGGAGCCCGTGCTGCGAGGGGTGGAGGACAGCGCCCGTGAGCGCGAGCGCCGCTTCCGCACTGCCCCCTCGAACACCAACGCCTCGAAAGGAGAGGGAGAATGAAGCGTTTTGAACACAAGACCGTGATCGTCACCGGGGCGGCGAGCGGCATCGGCCTCGCCGCCGCCACCCGCTTTGCCCAGGAAGGCGCGCGTGTAGTCATTGCTGACCTGCACGGCGACCAAGCCCAGAAGGCAGCTGAGGAGGTCAAGGCGGCCGGCGCCTCTGGCGCCCTGGGGATAGCGTGCGACGTGTCCAAGGCGGAGCAGGTGCAGGCCTGCGTGGCGCAGACTCTTGCCAGCTTCGGGAGTCTTGACGTGATCGTGAACAACGCGGGCCTGATGACCTTCAAGCCCTTGGCCGAGTTGACCCTCGACGACTGGAATCGGGTGCTGGCGGTTGACCTGCTGGGCGCGTTTCTGTTCATCCAACAGGGCTTCTTGCACATGAAGCCGGGCGGCGCGGTCGTCAACGTGTCGAGTATCCACGCGCGGGAGACCGAGCCGCTGGTCGCTCCCTATGCAGCGGCCAAGGCGGCGCTATTGTCCCTGACCCGCAGCGCGGCCATCGAGGGCAAGCCGCGCGGCTTGCGGATCAATGCTGTGCTGCCGGGGGCGGTGGACACCCCCATGCTGTGGGACAACCCCAATGTGCAAAGCGGAGTCGAGAAGATCAACCCGGCCGATGTGGGCCAGGCCACAGACCTGGCGGCGGCGATCGCCTTTCTCGCCTCGGACGACGCGGCATTCGTGCAAGGCACCGGGATGGTGGTGGACGGCGGACGACTCGACCATCTCTGAGAACTAAAGTGCGTCTAAAAAACGTGAACTCCTGAGCTCAGGGCACCAGTACAGTCAAATTATCAGGAACACTGGTCTGCCCAGAGTCATTTCTACCCCAAGCGACAACTGTACCGTTCGCTTTCAGTGCCACACTATGAAGGGAACCTCCCGAAACGGCAACGACACCGCCCAACCCAACAGGCACATTCAGCTGACCGCCACCTCGTGCGGCTCGGAAGGCACCCCTCCAATGAGGGTGATCGGTCGCCCGGAAAGTAAGGCCCAAGCTTGGAGCACGTGCGGCGCTTTTGGGCGTGATGAAGCGGCCTGCGGCTGCAACTGCTCCGCGAGCTCGTTGAGCGCCGTCAAGGTTGGTCTCCGGTCCTCTGGGTCGGCTGGCCACTCGGAAGCCTCCGTGGAGACGACCTCCTCCTCGAGCATGGGCTCCTCTTTTTCCTGGGCCTGGAGTGCAGCGGCCCTGATGATGGCTGACAAGGCATTCAACCGCGCACGCAGTTGCTCCTGCTCCTGAACGGTCAGCGGGGAGGAGCGCATCCTCCCCAGCGGTTCGAGTATGACGCGCCACTGCGCCTCCCCCGGAATCCGCACGCCCCGCTGCCGGGCACACGCGAACAGGTGTCCGAAACTCTCCTGCAGCAGCCAGCACATCTCCTCCAGATGCGTCTCATGGGCCCGCGGGTAGAGGTCGAGGATGGGGTGCACCGCCTGAAGCGCCCATTGCAGGGACAGGTTCGCTCGGGCCTGTGGCGTTTCCTTCTGCCGGCGATGCTCCCGCTCGTCCTTCGTCACGCTGGGGTCGAGGTAGGCATGATCGAAGCCCGTCCAGTCCCACAGGGGATCGGTCTTGGTCAAATCGCACAGGAGCTCGACGAGCACCGGCAGCTGCTGGCCGGGCACGCGGGGGGTGCGGCTCAAGACGAGAATGGTCGTCAGTTGCAACATGCGCTGGATGTGCTCGATGTCCTCGGGGAGGTCAAGGAGGCCCAGGACTTCTTCAAGCAGCGCGAATTGATCCTCGATGACGGTGTCGATCTGCCGGGCGGCGGCGGTCTTCCAGCCCTGGGCGGTCAACCAGGCCCGCCGGACCTCGTTCAGCGCGACCCACTGCACGCGCTCCTGGAACACCTGCCGGATGACGGGCATCTTGCCGCAGACGAGGCGGGGTTGACCCAGTTCCGCGTGGATCTGTTTCCAGATCTGGAGGAGGAACGCGCCCTCCTGGGGCGGCGGCTTGTGCGCGCGCGCCCGGTCCTGGATCACGCTGATCAGATTGCGGGCGGCGGTCAGGAGGGAGAGCACTTCGATCTCCGGCTCCTCGTGGCGTTGCAGGCACCAGAGCAGCAGGCTGCACAGATTGCGACGTCCTCCTTCGGCCCGGTGGCGAGGGCGTGCAGCTGCGGATGGTGCTGGGCCCCACGGGGGAGTCGGGTGGCCGGGTTCGTGCGTGGTGGGAAGCAGGGAGGCGCAGGAGGCAAGACCAGACCCAGGGGGCCGAGTAAGGCCTGCTCCAGGCCATGTCCTCGGTAGTGCGCGGTGAGGAACGCGGCGGCGCCACTGACTTCCTCCACGGTGAGGGCCACGCCACTGGGTCGGATGTCCCACTGCAAGGCCTCTTCGAGATCTCGACTCAGCTGGTGATTGGGGGCGTGGCGTTCGGCCAGGGTGCGGGTCAGGTCCTGGATGAGCATGAGGAGGTCTTCGTCGGCCGCACTGGGCTCGTCCTCCAGGGTAGGGAGAATGCAGAGTGCGGCGTGCAGGACTTCTGTGGTGCACAGCAGGGCGTCCAGATCGGCGGTCGAGATCCAGGCGAGGTCCGGCTGGGTGTGGCGCTGCAGGGCATCGAGGTCAAGGTAGGCGTGCAATTGCTGGACGAGGCGGCGCAACCGAGCGAGCAGAGAGGGAAACGGGTCCATACCTTCAGTGTGTGGGGCGTTCTGGTTGTCCGGCCTGAAATATAATTTAAACCCTTATGTTGAGAGCGTAATGGTGCAGAGATGGAAGTATGACCTTCGACCACTACCTCATCATCAGCCTGAGCGCCTTCTTCCTGAGCCTCCTGGGCAGCAAGACCCGCCTGACGTCAGCGCACTGGTGGGGCGCGCTGTTCATCCTGCTGTTCTGGCCGGTGGCCGGCGTGATGTCCTGGGCACGGCGCGAGCGGGCCGCCTGGCGCTCGCCGGCGCTGCACCCGATCCTCTGGCTGCATCAGACCGAGCGGCAATCCCGAGTACGGATTCCCTGGCGGCACCGCCGGGTCTACCAGTTCGGGTCGCTGGTGATCTTTCTGCGGCCGCGTCCCACCCTGGACTGGCCCCTCTTGCTGACGCCGGAGCGCCTGACCTTTACGCCGCTGCTGTTCCAGGTGCACCTCCAGTGGATGCGCCCTGCCCCAGCAACTCGTCTGGCGTGAGGGTCCAAGGCAGCAGGGGGTCGTCCTCCGCGGCCACGTAGGGCGGGAGAATGTGCCAATCGATTCCGAGGAGGAACAGGGTGTCGTCGAGCAGCCCCAGCAGCGTCTCGAACGGCACCTCGTCTTTGGGCTCCAGAAGGGTGCCTGACGTCGTGAAGACCTGAAGCCCGAGACCTTTGCGGTTCCAGTGCACGAACAGAGTGTGGGCCTGGAAGCCGTAGGCGGCGCGCAGCCGCCCGGCCAGTCGTTGCAGAGAAGGGGACATGCCCCAGGGTCTACGGCGAGCGCTTTGGGCTCGCCGTGAGGGCTCAGCGTGGGGATGTTCTGACGATAAAGGGGGTTGGGATGTCCCTCCCCAGCAAGCTGTCAAGGTCGACTGTGGCGCAACCGCAGCCCTCTCTTTGGGGGTTGATTTCTTCCTGGCGGTACAGGGTAGCCCTTACTCTGGAGGACGCCGACGCCTGAGCGCAGCACCGCAACTTTAGACCCCACTCCGGGACCAGCCGTTTATCCTACGAAATGGACGCCTCAGCTCAGGCGGAAGTGCCGTTTAGGCTCTCATGGCTCCCGTCCCAGCGCATAGCATGGCGCAACTCATCACCAGCGAAGGTCGCGAAGCCATGACGGGCATACAGATGAAGAGCGGGATTGTCCCGGGCCACCTGAAGCCGTATTCCGCAAGAGGCTGCCTGAGCACGGGTCTGGAGGGTCTGGAGGACCGCCCCACCGATCCCCTGCCCTCGCCAGTCCGGCAGGAGACTGAAGTCCACCAGGACCAGATCGGCCGCCAACCTCGCCGTCAGGAGCTGGCCTATGCTCATCCCACCCACCTCGATCAGTTCCTGGCGGGCCTGTGGGTACTGCGCACCATAGCCCCGGCGCTGGGCCTGAAACTGAAGTTCAAGCAGAGGCTCCCGCATTTCATCGGGAAGGCGCTGGAGGTCCTGACGAACCGAGCCATACAGGAGACGGAGGAAAGACAGGTCTCCTTCCTCCGCGTCCCGCAGGGTCCAGGGCATGTGCTCAACCATGCAGGAACGTGTTCTGCCATCCGCTGCGAGGAGCCTGGGTCTGGGCAATCACCCCGGGATGAGTGGCAAGCGGCCGCTGCAGGCTACCCGGTTGGCCTCCCATCTGATGCAAAGCCGCAGTGAGATGGCCCTGAAGGTCCGGTACGACCGGCCCCCGGACGCCCGTGAACTTCTGGGTGGACATGGCGGCCATCAGAGCTAGGGGAAGGTGCGGTGTTCCGGCCTCAAGCGCACGACTCAACCAAGCCCCGGTATCGAATCCCAGAGCGAACAGAGGCGAGGGCTGCGAAGCCTGAGCCGCCACACCGCTGAGCTGTACCGGACTGCCCAGCGCGCCCACCGTCCCGGCGGGGGCTCCGGCACCGAGCCCCAGACCACTGGCACTCACCCGCATGCCGGCCTGGCGGAGGGCAGCCAACAGCGCCGGCGCGCCTTCGCTGGCCACGACGTGAACAGTACGTACGTTCTCCGCTTGAAGGCCTTGCACGACTCGCTGGGCCTCGGCCCGGGTATCCATCTCGCCGAGCAACGTCGTTCCCGTGACCTGACCCCCAGCGCTCTGCAGCCCAGCTGTAAAGGCGTAGGGCAGGTCATAGCCACTGTCCAGGATAGAGAACAGCAGGTGCACTTCCTTCTGCCCACTGTGAGCCAGAGAAGCGCCAAGTGCCCATTCCGCCTCCCAGGCATGGAGTGACGTCGTTAGGGTGAGGGGATGGCGGTGCTGCGGCCGCGCCATCAGGACGCCTACCTCGGCGTTGAGATGCAGCACGTCCCGCTGGGCCAGCACGGGTGTGAGGGTCTCGCCCAGACCGTCCCCCAGAGTCACCAGGACCTGGGGCGCGGAAGCGAGCGCCTCGCGCGCCGCCGCCTGCACCTGACGCGGACCTGGGCCTGTGGAGTAGCGGCGCAGCGTCATCTCCTGCGCCGCACAGCCCTGCCGGAACCCTCGCTCGAACGCCTGAGCGAACTGGGGATAGGGACTGCGTTCAGGCAGAAGCAGGGCAACGCTCAGCGGGGCGAGCTTCGGAGCAGATACCGCGGCAGCCACCCCACCCCCACCCAGGAATACCGGACCCAGGACGGCCAGGGTCTTAAGCAGACCCCGGCGAGTGGCCTGCGCGGGAGAAGAGGGCACGTCGGTATCAAGCAGTTCTGGCATTTGAGAAATCCTTGGAGGAGAGGCGTTGGAGCCGCAAATTATGACCGAGGAGGGAAAACACCCTGCAAGGCAATAATGAAATTAATGACCTGGAAGGGCGGCAGATTATTGTGAGGCTGACTTCCACCGGTGTTCTCGATCGCAGCCGAAGCCATTGGACTGATCGCCTGTGCAGGTCCGTACGCTGCACCCTCACTGCTTCGGGCCAGGACCTTCCCAGCTGGGTTGTTGCTTTCGCCCACATCGCTGGCCGCACGTGCAAAGTGCACATGTGCCGCCAGTTGCTGAGGCACTAACGTGACCGAGGGGACGCCACCCGAACTCCCCAGAGGGTAGCTCGAGCGGCCTGGTGCTTGACCCTGATGAATGGGTGTCCGGCCCCGCAGGTCTGGGAGGGCAAAGGTGGTACTGCCATTGCCGCCATAGGCGACGCCTAACAGGGCATAGAGCGCTGTGTACTGCCGGATGTTCAGAATGCTGCCGTCGCAGAATGCCCAGCCCCGAGGGGCAAAATTGCCCGTAAACATCCGAATCTCACCAAGAAAAGGATCCATAGTTTCTCCCTTACCCTCTTTCTTCTTTAAAACAAGTCAGGCTGGACTAGGATAGATGCCGTACAGCGAGATAATGAAATTCACGGCCAGATAGGGTGACCGGTTCTCGTGCGGCTGACTCCCCCCCGCTGGGGAAAGGGTATTGGGTGACAGCGACACGTTGGGCGTATCGTCGAGATACAGGGATAATCCTGTGGTCTGCGCGAGCGTTCCACCCACAGCACTCTTGGTGGTTGCTGGGGACGCCGTCGCCTTGAAAGCATGTGTGTGTGCGGGGATTTGTTGCGCGAGCAGTGTCACGCTCTCGCTTCCGCCCGACTGACCCAACAGCATAGGCGCACCAGACAACGTCCCCTGATGGACCGGCCACCGGCCCCGCAGGTCCGGGACAGCGAACGTGTTCTGGCCGTCTCCCCCATACGTCGTGCCCAGGAGAGTGAATAGCGTCTCGTACTCACTGATGGACAAGAGACGGCCGTCGCAGAATTGCCAACCCTCTGGTGCAAAATTTCCGCCGAACATCCGAATCTCGCCGATATAGGACTCACTCATCTCAGGACCTCGAAGGGAAAATACCCACCAGCGCGATGATGTAGTTGATGACGAGGTAGGGGGGCATGTTCTCGTGCGCCTGATTCCCTCCCGCAGGTGTGATGCTCGTCGAAGAGAGCGAGACGTCGGCGCCCGTACCGTACACGTCCCCCGCCACAGGCGCCGCCAGGAGATTGTTCGCCGGCCCAAGAGCCGCAGCCGCCGCAGTGCTGGCTGTCAGGCTGTGGCTGTGGAGGGGCATCTCCGGCGTGGTCAGGGTATGGGCTGTCTCTCCCCCCGTTTGGCCCAGAGGGTAAGACGAGCCACCCGGTGCTGCGCCCATCCCCAGCGGGACACGGGTCTGAAAGTTAGGAAGGGCGAACGTTGTTACCCCGTTGCCACCGTAGGTCGTCCCCAGGATGGAGAACAGCGCCTGATTCTGATTGATGGGCAGCAATTGTCCGTTACACAGCGCCCAGCCTTTGGGGGGGAATCCAAAGCCGGCTAGACGAACTTCACCAATGAATGGGTCCATAGATGCTCCTGAAATGTCAGCGTACTGGTGTGCTCGTACCTTAGAGGCTCGGTTCCGTGCAGGTGCCGGCCACGGGGGTGAGGGTCGTCGAATTGCGGATACGAGTCGTGGCGCCGTTATTTCGTGAGGCGATGGTATTCGTCGTGCCCGTTGCTCCGGTGCCACTCAGGCCCGTCAGGATGAAGGTCGTCCCCCCACGCTGACGCACCACGACCGAGCTCTGCGGGCCGTTCGTGCCTCCGTTCTGCCCACTGACCGTGTTGCCCGTCAAGTTCGCACACAAGCGCGCTCGCCGCCGCGTTGGGTGTCGAGATGTTGTTGTTCCTCACCGTCAGGTCCAGACTAGCCGTCCCTGTTGACGCTTCCGTGAGCTGTCCGGCCCGCAGCTCCATCCCATAGGTATTGAAGCTGCTCACCGTGTTGTTCTCCAACAGGAACTGACCCCGGCTGTTCCCGTTCGCCACGATGCTGAATCCGCTGCCCCCACCCGCGTACGTATTCCCGATCGCGATGGTGTTGTTCCGGAAGACGCCCCGGTCGACATTGGTTCCAGTCGCCGTCCGTTCAGCGGCGTAGACGATCCCACTGGTGCCCGACGTGTTGCTCACCGTATTGCGCTCGAACAGGAAGCTGTTGGCCCCAGCTCCCTTGGACTCCAGGTAGACCGCCCGACCGGTGTTGTTCGTGAAGGCGCTGTCGCTCACCGTCAGGCCCACACGGCCCGTATCCGCCGCCGCCGTGCTGAACAGCAGCCCGTTCAGCGAGCCCTGGGCCTGAACACGGGCAAGGCCCAGCGTCAGGTCAGCACTGCCTGGGCGGATTCTGTACCCCACGCCCCCAGTCGCCTGAACGGTGCCTCCAGTGCCGGCACTCCCTGCACCCAGAACCTTCAGACTGCCACCGACGCCCGTCAGATCCACACCTGCACCAGCCGCCGCTGTATTGGTCGCGTCCAGACGGACGGCCGTCGCGTCGAGGGTTCCGGTCGTCAGGTTCAGGGCAGGACCGGCCGTCGCCGTCACATTGCCCAGGGTGGCGCTCAGCTTCCCGAAGTTCGTGCCGGCGATGCCGCCCGTGGTTCCGCTGATGTTCAGGCCCCGGACCGTATTGTTGCTCGCCAGGGTCAANGCCGTCGCCGTCACATTGCCCAGGGTGGCGCTCAGCTTCCCGAAGTTCGTGCCGGCGATGCCGCCCGTGGTTCCGCTGATGTTCAGGCCCCGGACCGTATTGTTGCTCGCCAGGGTCAGCCCCACGCCAGAAGCGTTCCCGATGCTGGCAGGCGCCGCGCCGGCCGGCAGCACGCTGACCTCCCCGACCTTCAGTTCGTTGCCCTCGCCGATCAGGACCTGATTGTCCTTCAGGACGATGCCCGCGTTCTGGCCGTTGACCGTGCCGTTGCCCCGGAAGACGTAGATGGTGTCCGCAGCGGCCGAGACCGACTGCGCCGCCGCCAGACTCTGGAAGGGAGTGGTCTGACGGCCATCGCCCGTGGCATTCGCCGCGTTGTTCACGTACCAGACCCGCTGGTTGACATTCACAGGGGCGGTCTGCGCGGGGCTGATGCAGCCTGCGCCGTCGCTGACCGCGTAATTCAGACTGTCAGCCGTCGCCGTGCTGCTGACACCGTCACCCGCCTTCGACGTGAAGCTGTAGCCGCCGTCGCTCGCTACCGTCGCCGTACCCCCACGCGCCGTGCCCGTGCCCGCGAAACTCAGGGTAGAAGAGGAATAGACCGAGTAGAAGGACGCCAGACCCTGCGCCGCCGGGACGTTCAGCGTGGTGTTGCCAATCGCACTTCGCGCCGTCGGCGGGGTCTTCAGGGCGACATTGCCCCCGATCCCCGCGAGGCGACCGGTGTTGCCGGCCGTCGTGGCCGAACCGACGAACAGGGTATTGGCCCCGGCCAGGGTAGTGCCGCACAACGTGGCGATCTGGGTATTCGCCCCCAGGGCCGCGGCACGCGCCTGAACGCTGCCCGCGACGGCCTGTTCTTCGGTGCTCTGCGTCACGCGGGTCACCGGATCGTCGACCACTGCGAACATCGCCGTGACCGCGAAGGGATCGGCGGCCGCGTCGGCCTGAAGCGGAAACTTCAGGCCGACCGTCACGACTCCATCGTACTGACCGGCCGCTGGATTGGCCGGGAGGGTGCGGGTGGCCGTCTGGGTCCGGTTGCGAACCACGAACCCGAAGGGAAACACGCGGGTCGTCCCGGTAACGTTGCCCAGCGCACCCACTTCGCCCTCGGTAAACACCTGAAGGTCCTGTGCACCTGCGAGGGGCAGTGGGGTATCGGTCGCCCGGTCATAGGCCATGCCCGGCGTAGGCACGATGGTGGGGGCGATGGACGGGTCGGCGGGTGTGCCGTCGAAGCGTGAAATCTGGCTGTACGGGGTCTGGCCGATGGTGTTGGGCGTACTCGCGCCCAGGAGGGTCAGGTTCTGCCGGGCCGTTGTGGACGCGGCGCCCGCCGAGGAGGCGTTGCGAATCCGGAAGGTCACGGAAACGTACCGCGCCCCGCCGGCGCCGCGGCGCCCCACCGTGAACGAGCCGGTGGACACCACATCCGCCTGGACCGAGTCGAGGTTGCTGAGGGCCTGGGCGCCCAGACCGGCTGCCGGTTGCACGCTGGCGGTGACGGTACCGTCATCGTTCAGCCCGCTGAGCTTGATCTCCACCAGCCCCAGGGCCTGAAGGGGCTTCGGCTGCTCAGCCGGGACAGGAACGGTCTCTGCCGGGGCGCCGGGCATCGTCCCCACGACTGGAGAAGGCGTGGGAGCAGAAGTGACAGCCGGTGGCGGCTGCGGGGCGGAACAGGCCGCTAGCAAAACCGCAGGGAGAAGGAAGCTCAATCGTGTAGCTGCGGGCCGAAGGGCGCGGCGCCCCGGACGGGGGAACGGACGAAGGTCGTCACTCATATTGTTCTCCTGGTTCAGGGGCAGGTATTGACGAGGTAGGCGGCGCCGGCTTCACCGGCGGCGCCGGCCGTGCGGACCTGACAGATCCTGCGCAGGGTCGTTCCCGCTGGCCCCGCCGTGAGGGTGGTGCCCGGCAATACATTGAGAACGGTCGCGCCTACGGCGGAGGCGCGGGTACTGACCCCAGTGTTGCCGAGCGCCTGCTCCTCCAGGGACTGAGTGACGGCGGTCACGCTGTCCTCGATGACCAGAAAGCTCATGCGGAAGGCCCACGGATCGGCGGCTGGGGTGGCCTGCAGGGGCAGCTTGACCGAGAGGGTGACCCGGCCGCTGTAGACCCCTGCGGCCGGACTGGCCGGGAGGGTCCGGCCGCCTGCCGGGGTATGCACGGTGAAGCCGTAGGGCAGNACCGAGAGGGTGACCCGGCCGCTGTAGACCCCTGCGGCCGGACTGGCCGGGAGGGTCCGGCCGCCTGCCGGGGTATGCACGGTGAAGCCGTAGGGCAGCACAGTCGTCACACCCAGTGCCTGGTAGGTGGTGGGTGCGCCATTTCTGGAGAAGTTGGCCGGCAGGACGTCGTTCTCTGAGAACACCTGCAGGTCCTCTCCGCCCGGAGACAGGACCGGCTGGGCACTCAGGGGGTCGTAGCGCATGGCGTGGGAGGGCGTCATGGTGCGGGCCACCCCGGCGGCGACCGGCGAGCCACCGAAGGTCGTGACGGCGCGAAAGGCGGTCGTGCCCAGGCTGTCCGCGACCGGAACGGCGAGCAGCGTGACGTTCTTGCGGTCCCGCGCGACCGGGGTGTTCTGCTGGTCGGCGTTGCGGACGCGGAAGGTGGCAGTGACGTACCGCGCCCCCCCGGCGCCCCGCGTGCCTGTGTTGAAGACACTGACGCTCAGGGGATCGAACTGGATGCTGTCGGCCTGGTCCGCCAGGGCCAGGGCCTGCAGTCCACTTCTGGTCGACATAGACGTCATCCGGGCGACCGGCTGGGTGAGGCCCTGCTGCCCCTGACTGAGGCCCGAAATACTCAGTTCGACCAGTCCGACCGAGCGCAGGGCTGGAGCCGGGGCCTGCGCCGTAGGCGTGGACATACAGCCGCTGAGGAGCGCGGTGAGGGCAGCGCCCGCCAGCCAGAGGGCAGTACGGAACATAGGGCCTCCTTGAGCAGTGGAGAGTGTGAACGCCAGAGGACGGCCTACCATTGCACTTTCTTGAAGAAGCTGTCCGGCTCGCTGAAGGCATTACTGCCTGGCCCCACAGGAAGGCTGATGACGAGGGTGACGGCTTGCCACTTGCCGAGGTCCGTGAGTTTGGGGGGCTGGTAATCCTCTCCGGGGGTCTGCGAAACGGTGCGGGGGTCTTCGGCAAGTACAGGACGCTGATTCATGAGGCTCCTAGGGGCTGCGCTCAACTGAGGCCGCAATGAGGCGATGACAAGATGCTGTGTGATTTTCTTTACACCAGCTTAATACCTTACTATACTAAGGTAAACTATTACCGTTATCTCACCGTTACATCACGAATGTGCTTTTTGCACATAACATGGATAAGGCTGTTGCGTAGATGGTGCATGAGCATCAGCCTTCTTCTCTAGAGGAGCCCCCAGCGGTCACTGCCCTTGCCTTACGGGGTAGAAATGCCAATTTTCGAGAAGTTCAGGATGCGGTGCTGTAAGGAGAACGCACCAGAGGGCAGTCATCTCACGCTTGGAGGCGTCGTCACGATAAATGGGGTGAGTGGCGTCCCACCCTCCAGCAGTTCCCCGTAATGCCGCTCAAAGACGAGCTCCTGCCCGTCGACCTCCAGGCGCAGGAAGCGCACATGCCGCCGCACAACCCGCCCCACCCGAATCCGAGCCAAGCCCCCCTCGAAGACACACACGTGCAGCTGGCCCGCTGTCATGGCTGGTGGAGCCATCACGAGCCGGGCCAGCCGGGCGGCCTGCTCGAATTGATCGAGCACCTCGCGCCGCACCGATACGGTCTCCCCTACGCTCCGGTACAGCAGGTCCAAGCTGGTTTTCGCCCAATGCTTCAGGAAGGGGCGGGGCTCCTCCTGCAGGGCGTCGAGACGCTCCCGGAGATCCTGACGGTCCAGCCTGTCCGGGCCACCGAACAGGGCCCACAGCCGATCATCCTCGGGGAGCGCTGGGGCCTGGGTGGTGTCCACAGGCTTGGGGACCATCCGGGTCCACCTGGAAGGCGGAGGCGTGCGCTCAGGCTGGGCAGGCTCCGGAGAACGGTGGGGCGAGCCCGTCTCCACCGGCAGGGTCTGAAGCTTCAGGCGGGTGCGCCCCTGACCCGGGAGCACCGTGCCCTTGGCCGCCATGGGCGCGACCGAAGGCAAGGACGGCAGGGCCTGGAAGTCCAGCGCCTCGCCCTCCTGCTGGGGTGCCGGCTCTTGCCTCACGGGTGGGGCAGTCTGGGAGGAGAACACCCCTGGGGGTGAACCCGTGAACAGGGCAGTGTCGTCCTCGTTCTCCCGGCTGCGTGAGGGCGGCGCGGGCTGCACCTGGCCCCCCGGCTTCACCCGCCATCCGGTGGCCCAGGACTCCTTGCCGTACGCGAAGCGCAGCGTGTCCTGAGCACGGGTGACGGCCACGAACTGCACGGCCGTCTCCTCTTCCGGGTCGCCCGAAGCCATGGGCATCATCTCGGGGTACAGGAGGGTCACGCGCGGCCACTCCTTGCCCTTGGCGCGGTGCACGGTGCTCAGGATGACCTCGGCGTCCGCCTGTTCCCGGCATAGGGCGGTGAGCAGGGTCAACGCCTGCTGGAGCGTTGCGTTGCCTTCCTTGCGGGACACGATCCAGGCGAGGAAGCGCAAGCACTTGCTGAGGTCGAGGAGCTCGGTGAGGATCCGCTTGGCCGGGCGGTCGCCCTGCCGGATGCGCTCCTTCAGGGGGTCCGCTTTGGGGTGGTAGTACCCGCGGACCAGCTCGGTCACGTCGTCGTTCAGGTAGGTGCCCGTCGCCGGCAGGATGTCCCGCAGGCCTTCACCGAGTCGCTTTTCCAGGTCCCGGCCCACGACGGAGACGGAGCGGCCCTGCACCATGAGCTGGAGGGCGAGACGGATGAGGGGGGCGTTCGTGCGGCAGAGCACGACGTCGCCGCGCTCGAAGGTGGCCTCCTCGGCACTGAGGTGCTCGATGGTGCCGGGTTTGGCGCCCGGCGCGGGGCGGATGAACGTGCTGTACGCCTGCGCGTAGGCGACCACGTCGCGGGGACAACGGAAGGAGACCGACAGGGGCAACTCGATGGCGTTCGCACGGCTTTTGAGTCGTTCCAGAGCCTCTTTGTCGGCCCCAGCGTGCTGATAAACAGACTGATCCGGGTCACCTACGAAGATCAGGCGTCCAGGGGTCGCCCCCCGAGGTAAGCCGAGCAGCTGGAGGATGAACGCCTGCCGGAGAGGGGTCAAGTCCTGGGCCTCATCCACCAGGGCGACCTGCAGGCTGGCAGCACCGTAGCCATTGGTGGCAGGCAGCCAGAGGAAGTCGGTGAAGTCCGCGAGGTCCTGCTGCTCCCAGAGCCGTTGACCGATCTCATGCATCCGGGGGATCAGATGAATCAATGCTTCCGGAGACCCCGGCCACTCGACGAGGCTGGTGAGGTAGGCGGCCGTATCGACGTCGAGGGTGCGCAGGCCTTCCTCGCGGGCTTTGCTCCAGGCGAGGGCGGCCACGTAGGTATGACGGCGTTCGCCGGCGAGGAGGGCAACCTTACGGGCCTTGTCCTCGTGGGGGATGACGTCGCGCCCGGTGGCCTGGCGCAGGAGCATGACACCGTGGGCGTGGAGGGTGCGGGCACGCATCCGGGAGGGCAGGCGGGGCTGGAGGTCGGCGACGGCGTGCTTGTTGTAGGCGAAGAAGACCCCAGGTTGGGGGAGGTGCCAGGCGGCCTCGACGAGGGTGGTGGTCTTCCCTGCCCCAGCCGTCGCTCGGAGGAAGATGTGCTGGCGGGTGGTCCGCACCGCCGTCATGAACTGCTGCTGTTGTGGCGTGAAGAAGGCCGGGATGTCACGAGCGGGAGCAGGCCAGGAGGTCATGGTCTCTTCACCCCACTGAAACAAGATGGATTCACTACGGGCATTCTCTTGCCTTTCCCCTCTGGGGGAGGGTCAATGGTCACCATCAGAGCTGGGTAGCCGAGCGAGCAGTGCTTCGACCTTGGCAGACAGTGCGGTGTCCTTATAGACGGTGAGGGTCGCTACCTCAGACAAGGGGAGCTGACTGGCCATGACAGCGTCAAGCAACCGGGTGACGGTGGCTTCAGACAGCAAGAGCTTCTTCAGCATCCCTCTGAGCATTTTCCCTTGTTCTTCCGTCGGCCCTGACAGTTCTTCTGTCTTCTCATCCAGCACGGGTACAAGCGCTTTTTCTTGGCTAGAGTTCGTCTGGATGTTTTTCGAATCGTTGAGGACTTTATGAAGCTCCTGGCTCTCATCAATGACATTGGCGTACTTATCAGGATTGTTAATGATGTCCATCATGAAGCCGCTCTTGTTCTTCGGAGTATACCCACCGCCTAGGCGAGTATCGAAGATCGTCACGGCTCTCTTGATGACTTCGGAACCGTGGGAAACGAGACATTTCTTGGCGGCTTCTTTGGCAATTCCCCTGCTGATAAGTTTGCCGACAAGGTCGATGTCTACGGGATTGGTGACGCTCTCGCCGGAAAAGGTGTAAATCAGCTGTTGTTGGGAAGCATAGCCGCAGTAGACGACATCGGAGAGATAGTGTTTTGCAAGCAGCTCCTCATGAGCGGGCTGAAGCGCACGCCGAATTCGACTTGCACCAAAGGTCTTCGTGACGGGAATGTCCTTTGGACCCAGAGGAATAGAAGTGTCGACTTCACAGAACCCCAGATGCTCACCCCAGCCTATGACTGGTACCTGATAGACATCTTTTCCGACGATCTGTCGCTGTTCCTCCAGAAGCCTGTACAGCAGTCTGGAGAGGGGGTAGTTCAATTTGGCATAGAAGTCCAGATCTATTTTTCTGGTGTAATCATTTTGAATCGACGTGACCAGTTCTTTGTTGAGTCTGATGGTCAGAGACGTTCTCTTGCTGTACTTTCCGGAAATATCGCGGCTATCTTCAAATTCCTCGGTTGCGCCGAGATAATCGATGATGCCGAACTCCATGTTCGTCCATTGCCAGGTCTTCTTGTTCTGGTTGCCCCAGAAGGCTTCCGTTTTGAACTGGACGGCTTTCAGTCGCTGGATACTTTCCTGGATTCGCTGGTACTTGGAGGCGCTCCGGTCGAGTCCGACCAGGTCACAGAGGTAGCCGACACTCATGTGGATGGTGTGGTCGTCGGGTCTGCCCTGGAGATGGTACGCCGTCAGCAAAGCGAAAATGACGTCGGCATCCACACCATGCGGGACCTGATGTTTCCCAGCGTCACAGGTCAGGCTGACCGCGCCCGAATTGAGGAGGGTCGTTTTTTTCCAGGCGGTCATCGAGAGGTGAACGCGACTCAGGGCCAGGACAGGATTCAGGCGCGCGATATTGCGCTCATCCAGACCGAAGCGGGTCACGTTGTTCTCCTGACGCATGTGTTCAGTGTAGATCCCATATTCGCACTGTCACCGGGGTTCTGGTTGCACGGGTCGATCTCGTCCGGCTAGGACCCGGGAATCCTGAGAACCAGCGGGCGAGCGGACGTGATCGGGGCTGTTGTTGAAATGCAAAGTCTTTAAAAGCTTTTAAAGACTCTAAAAACCTGCAACAACAAGGGGGAGGGATAAATCCTGTCCTGGACGGCGTTTGTGCGGCTGTTTGAACGAACTACCGCATGGTGGGAGGGTCGTTTGAACGAACTACCGCATGGTGGGACGGCGCTTTTGAACGAATTACCGCTTATGGGCCAGCCCGTTTGAACGAACTCCCGCATGGTTGATGGCGATATTTAGGAAGTCTAGTACGCTATTGACGTAATCTTGAACGAACTCCCGCATGGGCCCTGGAGATGGTTGAACGAACTACCGCATGGTGAAAGAGCATGTTTGAACGAACTACCGCATGGCGGGAGGGGAGATTTGAACAAACTACCACGCGGCAAAAGCAGTAACGACAGAAAGTTTTATGTTTTCAGCTTACGCATCTATGTCTAGACAATACTTTAAGAATGTCTAGACTCCTTCTCTCGAAGGAGGCAGTGAGAGAACGCCGAGCAGAAGCCTCAGCGTTTTAGTGAAAGGTCTGGAGCTGTGCTGCAACCTGAATTACAGGGGGCGCTGTCACCTCTGCTTGAAGGGCCAGGAGCTCTGCGGGCGTCAACCCAGCCAGGAAGTGAGCAAGCAGGTTGCGCCTAGCTTCTGCTTCCACAAGCTCCAGATTCTCGCGCGGTTGTGCCTGGACCACCGGTAGACCTTCCAGCTGGGCCGGCGCCTCAGCAGTGACTTCAGGCCGAAGTTCTGGCTGTTTGTCAAGTCGCCCGTTCGCCCGGGGCTTAGGCGCACATGGCCGCACACCCAGGGTGCCCTGACGTTGGTCGAAGTACCGCGCGTGATCCGCTAACTCCTTGTCCCGCAGCAACCGCCACAGCAAGTTCAGCGCGTGCAGGCTCGCTTCTTTCCCGACGTACAGGTCCTGGCGGCTCAAGGCCTCCACCGCGCTGCAACTTGGCGTGTCGTCCTCGGGCAGGCTCAGGTCCATCAGTTCCGGGTGGAGCTGGGTCGCGCACGGCAGCGCGTCACGGGCTGTACTCCTGGGCGTGCCCAGGATGACCTGCCCGTTGCTCAGGTCGTTCCCGCAATCGAGCCAGTACCGCCAGGTGTAGAACCCTTTGGAGAAGGCCGCCTGATGCAGCTCCTTGCGGGACTTGCGCGTGTCGACGCAGCTGATCACGATGTCCCAGTTCTTCCGGGCCCGGTCCGAGTTGAACTTCTGCGGGCAGGAGCGCCAGACGACGCCACAACTGAAGTTGATTCGGCCGATGAGCACCTCGGCCTTGTTGCGGCCCAGGTCGGTGGCGAAGTACCGCTGGCGCACCAGGTTGGAGGGGCTGACCGTGTCCGGGTCGAAGGCCGTGACCTGGAGGCCGCCCGCGTGGCCCAGGGCGACCAGGGCGTCGTGAAGGCGGACCAGACCGATGAGGACCTCGCTGCCGGTGCCGCCCACGCCCACGACGGCCACGCTGATGGGCTTGTTGGTGTTCAGGAGGTCCTGGATGCCGCGTTGCAGGTGGTGCATGTCAGTTGCCTCCGATGACTTGCCCGAGGGTGTAATTCGTGTCGACGAGCCACTCGTCTTTGAATTCGCCAGCAGCGCTCGCCGCGTCCCAGAGCTCACGGTAGGTGCCACTGAAGGCCCAGCGCTTGTTCGTGTCGGCGGGCTTGACGAAGTTGCTGTAGAAGAAGCTGTCCATCCAGGCGGGAATATCGCTCGGCTGCATCTGCGCCGGCTTCCTCATGCTCCCCGTGCAGATTTCATGACTGGAAAAGATGTTGTAGTACGGCGCAAACGCCAGTTTGGTCTCGGCGGTGGGGCGCTCCTGCCCGCGGAGGGCATAGACCGAGAATCTCCCCTGCTTCACGACGAACAGCAGGCGAGGCTGGGGGAGGGGGCAACCGTCGAGGGCAGCTACGGCCTGGTCCAGCGCGCCGCCGAAGAGGAGCGGCCGGGTGGTGCGTTCCTCCACCCAGGCCATCGAGTTCACGCCGAGGGCCACCAGGTGGGCCGGGAGGAACTGCAGGGACTTGACGGCATTGAGTTGCATCAGGTTCTTGATGACGGCCCCGGTGACGGGCATGCCTTCTGCCAGAGCGGGCTGACCGTCGTGGGCACTCAGGGCATGCTGCATGATGCAGCCGGTGTTGCCCATGGGGTCCGTGTAGACGACGAGGGCGTAGCGGGCGATCACGCTGTTGAGGTCGGCGATGTGGAGATCCATATGCCCTGGCGTCTCCCGCGTCAGCGGGGAGGGAAGCGCTCAGGTCAGGACGTCGGTGTCGTGGTGCGGTATCCACCGGGCAGATTCAGGGCATCGTCGATGTCACTGCGGGTCAGGATGGTCCCCAGATGATTGAAGGCAGAGCCGAAGCCAGTGAGGTAGCGTAGCTGTTCTCCACCGATCTCCTGCACGACCGCGATCTGACCTTCCACCAGATGGGCCGCGAGTTCGGCGGTGAAGTCGAGGCCCATCTGGTGGAGGGCGGTCAGGTGGAGCTCGTCGTCAGGGTCCAGGGGAGGATGGTCGGGGTGAGCGACATTCCACGCGTGGATTTCCGCGGAGGAGAGTTGCCGGTCACGCGGAATCGCGGTGTGGGCGCCCAGGCTGAGGAGCCCGGCGAGCTTGGAGGTGCCGCCCTCGAAGATGTGAATCTTCCCCTCGACGATCAGGGTGTCGACCCAGGCGCGGAAGGCGGCCTCGTCACGGACGCGAATGGAGTTGGTGCGGAAATGGCCTTTCCAGGTGGACATGGGAAGACTCCTGAAGAATCTTGGGGGGCTCGGGAAGGGAAGCGCGGGACAGCAGAAGAGGGCGGTCCGTCCAGGCCGTGTGGCCCAGCGGAACCGCCCTAGTCGTCGATGAGTTGTTCGGCGATGTGCCGGGTGAGCTCCAGGCTCTGCGCGTAGAGGGGGAGGAGCTTGGCGGCGCGCCGGATGTCCTCTCGGGTGAAGAGCCGCACAACGAAGTTGGGGCAGTAGCCCTCGCCCTGCGCCACGCCCTGCCATTCTTCTTCGAAGAGTTCCTGCACCTCATGGAGAGAGCCGCCATTCTCCACGACAGTGATGGAGCGCTGCTGCCCCGACAGGAGCAGGATGGGGGAGCGCCGCATCTCCCCCAGGGCATAGAGCGTGTCCTGCTCCAGAGGCGTTTCCAGGGCCTTGATCTGGGTGGTGAGGACCTGCAGACGTTCGAGGTCCTCCACGATGGAGAGGGCATGAGGAGCCAGGGCTTCGGGGCTGCCCTCACAGCGCTGGCGGATCTCCGCGAGACTGAAGCAGAGTTTGGGCTTGAGCGCCGGCAGCACCTCGTCGATACCGATCGCGCGGTACAGGTCGCGTGGGGCGTTGTGCTCGAGGTGTTCGTGCAGCTCCGCACGGGTGGGGCGGCGGCCGAGTTTCTTGCGGGCTTCCTCGTGGATGCCTTTCCAGAATGTCTTCGGACAGTCCTCGTACCGGAACATCTCGGCGATCTCCAGCGCGTCGCTGGCGGTAATGACCGGCCAGGTGCAGCTGGTGATGTTGCGCAGGTGCACGAGCAGACTGCCGAACAGCCGGGGGTGAATGCGGCCGAGGTTGCGCCGGGCGGCCGTGCAGCTGTAGGCATTCGCCTGCAGTTCCGCGCGGAGGGTGATCTGCAACTCGCCTGGGCCGCGCTGATCGACACTCTCGTCATACGCGGTCGACGGGGAGCAGGACTGGAGTTGCAGACGGAACTCGTGGTTCTCGTAGGGGAGGGGAATCCCGGCCAGGCGCTGAAGATAGAGTGGGAGTGACTCCCGCTGCTTTGGGGGCAAGAGGGGGAGGAGGCCTTCCTCGATGAGGAGGGAGAACACCTCCAGGTCGGCCTGGGCCTCCTGCGCCCCCCTCGTGAGGGTGAGGGGCACGCCCTGGAGGACGAGGCCACCGGCACCCAGTGCGGCGAGGCTCAGAGGAGCAGGGGCAGATCGCCCGGCTCCAGGGGGAGAGGGGAAGGATCGCGCGTCAGCTGGCTCAGGGCCCGGACGAGAGGGTCTTGCCGGCCGCCGGGATCCGGCGGGAGCTCGGGTAGGTCGTCCAGAGTGGCTGCTTTGCTCCGGAGCCACTCGGCCACGCTTGAGGGACTGCATGGGATCTGCGCCTTAGCCTTTCGTGCCGAGGCGCTTTTTGAAGGTGTAGACATGGGAACCGTCCTTGAGTTCCGGGCCTTCGACCACGGCGGAAGCGAGTTCGGGGACGGTGAGGGCGTGCATCTTCTTGATGTCCTCGGCGCCCTGTTCGGGATTGAAGTCGGCCAGTTCGCGGCCTTCGTAGATGAACTTGCGCTGGACTTCGGTCACGCTGATCTTGTTGGGGGTCGTCATACGGGCAAATATCCCCGGCGTGAGCCGGGGGAGGGAAAAGGGTGTTTCAGGTCGGCGGCTCGGCGTACACCTGTCCCACAAGCACGCGAGCAACGTCGGGCTGCTCGGCCCACAACCGGGCTTCTTCGTCGACGGCCTGGCCAAAGGGCACGTTGGGCCAGACGATGCCCTGGGGGACGCCCTGATCACTGGCGTGGTCTTGCAGGGTGTCCAGAAGGGAGACCAGACCTCCGATCGCGTCCAGTTCTACTGGCGAGAGGGTCTGCCCGCTCAGGAGAGCGAGCAGGAGGTATTTCTGGCGATTGAGTTGGGCGAATCCGGTTTGATTGAGGGGGCAGTGAATCTCGACGTGCTTGAGGTACGGCTGGGCATAGGCTTCCCCAAGAGCGCTGCGCAGGACAAGGATGTGGTCCGGCGAGAGCAACTGCGCGTAGGTCTCGAAGTCAGAGATGTACGTGGGGCAGTCGGCGAGGAGCACGAAGCCGGACGCGACCAGGGCGCGTTCCTGCTCGCGGTACCGGGCGAGGGCCTCGGGGTAGTCGAGATGGCTGCTCCAGGCCTGCGGGGCGTCGGGAGTGGTGGCAGAGACGACGAGAAACGGCATAGATCCTCCTGGGGTGAGACGAAAAAAGGAGAGCGCCCGATTCGACCGGGCGCTCTCCTGGGAAGGTGGGAGATGGGGTTCAGAGCAGGCGTTCGGCCGAGGCCTTGAGCAGGACCACGCCCTTCTTGGTCTGAGCGTTCGAGCGGATGGTGATCTTGTCCTCCTGGCGCGTGTAGCCGTCCGCCTCGACGATCACGGTGTACTCCCCCACGGGCAGCGACACGTCCTTGTTGTGCTTGACGGGGTGGGTCTTCCCGGCGCTGTCGGTGAGCACGATCATGGCGTCGGCCGGCGCGACTTCCAGCTTCAGGCTGCCGTCCGATGCGGGCTTCTTCGCCGCCGCAGTCGCCGAGGACGCGGGCTTACTGGCTTTCTTGCGGGCGTCCTCGGCGGCCTTCTTCGCCTGCTCGGCGGCGGCCTTGACCTGCGCGAGGTAGTCGGTGGTTTCGCGGGCCACGGCCCGGGCGGCGCGGAAGGCCGTCATCTGCGGGATGAGCTGGTCATCCAGACTCGCGGGGGTCCCGTTGATCTGGAGCGGCACGGCGGTCGCGTTCAGTTCGCCGGCGATCGGGACAGGCTGCATGGTGACGAGGAGCTGCGGCTTGCCCTTGGAACGGGCCAGGACCAGGCTCAGGCTCTCGCCGGCCGCGAGGGTAGCGGCCAGCTGGCTGAACAGGCCCTCACCCAGCGTGCCTTCCGGCCACTCGATGGTCGCGACGGGGAGGACCGGCGTGGGCGCCAGGGTGGCCTCGGTGTCCGGCGCTTCGTCAGGTTCGTCCTCACCGGGCAGCTCGCCTTCTTCCAGGGCGTCTTCAGCCTCCGGTTCGGCAGCGGCTTCCGCCTGCTGGAGATCCTCTTCCGGGGTGTCCGAGGGACTGTCCGGAGTCGCCTCGTCCTCGACCACAGGCTCATCTGGCAGAAGGCCTGATGCTGGGGTGTTGAGAAGGTCCTGAGGCGTCTCCACCGGAGCGCTCTGCTGTACGGGGAGCGGAGATTCGACTTCCACCGGGACGGGGTGAGGACCCACGGCCGGAAGATCCTGAGCAGCTAGGGTGAGGTTGGCCTTGGCGGGCTGGCCCAGATTGTGGATCTGCTGCAGCAGGTCCTCAGCCGCTTCGACGTCGGTCTTGGCCGCCTGATTCTCTTTGAACAGGTCGCGCGCTTCCTCCCACAGGGAGAGGTTTTTGACCTTCAGGTCACCCATCACGTCTTTCAGATCCGTGTGGACATCGGCGAGCGTGCGGGCGGCGAAGAGATCATCGAGCGGGGTGGCAGTGTTGGACATGGGCAGTCTCCTGTGGTGAAGCATTGAAGTACCGCCCTTGCTCCCGCCCAGCGGGCGGGGAGGGTCCCACCCCCAGCGCAGAAGAACCGGCAGACGACGCCTCCATCTGCCGGTCAGCTCTGCGGATCGCCGCCCTACAGCAGGGGAGCCCCTCGCGTTTCCAACAGCGTCTTCAGGCCCACCTCGTCGAGGACCGGCACCTTGAGCTCGTTCGCCTTCTCCAGTTTCCCGCCCGCATCCTCCCCGGCGACGAGGAAGCTCGTCTTCTTCGTGACGCTTCCTGCCACCCGGCCCCCGTAGCGCTGCAAGTGAGCTTTGACCAGATCGCGTGACTGCGAGAGCATACCCGTCACCACGAAGGTCAATCCGGCCAGCTGGTCGCCTGCCTGCACATCCTCACTCGGCCTTGGGGTAATACCCGTTGCGAACAGTCAGGCGATGAAGGCCTGCCTGTCCGGCTCCGCCAGCCCGGCCACGCTGCTCGCCGCCATCTGTCTCCGTACATCTTCCCTCTATGGCGAGGAGAGAGCCGGATAGCTGCTCCATCCAGCGAAAGCTCTCCATACTCTTCAGCTCTAATACGCTGTCTCCTTTCTGCTCGGGCGGGCTAAAGCAGCGGCTCAATTCTCCCAAGTCCGTTCAGAGCAAGCGAGATTGATACGCCATCCGCACCGCATCTGTTCGGCTTGACGCCTCTAACTTCCCCAAAATGTTACTCACATGGATCTTTACGGTACCCTCGCTAATCTGCAACTGGGCCGCAATGCGCTTGTTCGACCATCCTGTGGCCAGTGCTCGGAGCACTTCCAGTTCCCGCACGGTCAGCACCTGCTGTGGTCTTACCTGTGGCGCCGAAAGTGCTTCAGCCAACGCCTGCGTCACCCGGGCATGAAACACCCGTTCCCCACGACATACCCGTTCCAGCGTCCGCATGATCTCGTCTACCTCCGCCGATTTGAAGAGGTACCCCGCTGCTCCTGCCTGTACCCCCGCCACCATATCTTCTTCCTCCTCAAAAGTAGTCAGCAGTACCACAGGTGGCCCTCCTACATCCCGCAATCGCCGCGTGGCTTCCAGGCCATCCATCCCAGGCATCCGGACATCCATCAGCACAACCTCCACTGCCTCCTGCGCACACCACCGCACAGCCTCTGCACCGTCCACCGCGGTCGCTACGACCGTCACGCCCTCTTCCAGGGAGAGCAGCGCAGACAGGCCATTGCGGACCAACGGTTGGTCGTCGACGATCAGCACCCTCATCGCAGCTCCAGAAGTGGAAAGGTGGCCTGTAGGCAGAACGCTCCCCCCTCGGTGCTGATTTGGAGATCTCCTCCAGCCGCTTCGACCTGCTCCGTCAATCCCTTGAGCCCCAGGCCACCCCCACCACCCCTCTTCCCGACTGCTGGAGGAGAATAGACGTTGTGAAGCGTGACCATCACGTCAAGTTGCTGGACCACCACATCCACTGAAAGCGCAGTTCCTGGAGCGTGCTTCTGAGCATTGGTCAAGCCTTCCTGCACACAACGGAACGCGGCGAGTCGAGCTGCCGGACTCAATGCGGGCTCACGCTCCGGCAAGGCCAGCGTCACCGTGGAGGGCCACGCCCGCGCTAATTCTTGAATTGACCCCAACAGCGAAGTGCCTAATCTCTGGGGCCTCAAGGCCTTCACGGCGGCCTGTAGACTTCCCATCGACTCCGCACTCCGGTCCAGCGCCCGGTCCAGCGATTCAGCCAGCGCAGGCGGATCACGTTGCACCTTTCTGGCCCGCTGCACTTCCAAGCGCAACGCCGTCAGCTCGTGTCCCAACGTGTCATGAAGATCCCGGGACAGACGCGTCCGTTCTTCCAGTGTGGCGTGTTGCAGCTCCAGATCCCGGTATCGCCGCAGTTCCAGCAGCGCCTCCCGGAGGTGCGCCCGGTCCTCTTCCCGCCGCAAGGTCAGTTCGAACGCAATGAAGGCGAACACGCTCTGCCCGAACAGGGACACGGTGGCCTGCCAGAAGGTCTCCAGACTGCTGGCAGGCTGGGTAAATCCGAAGAGATAGCCCGGACTCAGCCACATGCCCAGGCCGATCAGCGGAAGGCTCAACCCCAGGGTGGCAAGCGGCTTGTACCAGTACCGCAACACGATGGGGATGACGAGCATGACCCCGGTTAGATTGTACGAATAGGCCACCAAGCTGGCATATGCGAGCAGACAGCTCCCACACAGGAGCGTCTCTCCCCAGCGGCGTCGACCTGGCCGCACCAGCCAGAGAATCGCGAATGCGGTCACGAAGGCCACGCCGATCCGAGCCAGGGCGAGCCAGGGATGCGCTAAAGGCCAATTAAAAGACTCTGTGTACAGGTATTCCCAGTTGGTGGAGAAGACCAAGGACGTGATGAGGGTCGAGAGGAGTCCGAGCCCGGCGAACAAGACCACAGCACGGGCGCGTGGTGAATAAGACAGCCAGAAGAGCGAAAGCATGATCAGTGCAAAACCCGGGGAAGCCAGGAGAAGGCAGGTCCTAACCAGATGACGAAGAGGCCAAGAAGCGTCAGGCCCACAGCATACCGTGCCGCCTTCTGCTGTTCCCGTTGCCACAACCACCATCCCAGGCTTGAATTGATGATGGTCAACCACACGGGAAGCCATGGAATCTGTGCATGTAACAGCACGTTCCAAAGGATTCCAGCAAGAACCAGGATCAGCACATACAGCAGAAGCAGACCTGGCCAGAACATGTCACGGTACGCGGGCATGGCGTGGTTGTATCGCCTCAGCGCATGCGGGCGCGTCTCCCAAAAGACAGATTCCCGACCTATATCTTTTGCCAGATGTAGATTTCAGAGCGTCCCCGCATAGTACCAACCCGGAGAGAAGCCGCCTCCCAAGAGCCCCTGAAAGCGGCGTCTCCGCATTTCCTTCCCGAGAGACGCCAGGGGCGTCCTCTCCTTGCACGAAGAATGCTGTATTTCCACTCGTCCATCCCCTGAGAGGTTGTTCCATGAAACGAATCGCTGCCCTGACCGTTCTGTCTGCCCTCGTGCTGTCTGCCTGCAACACCAGTTCCGTCATCCCCGTTGCACCCCAGGGCGTCACCGCCTACGGCCTCGCTGGTGGCAACCAGCTCGCCACCTTCGGCACCACCAATGCCGCCGCGAGCTACCGTACGGTCAGCGTGACCGGCCTCGCCAGTAGCGAATCACTCGTGGACCTGGACTTCCGCAACACCGACAACAAGTTGTACGCGGCCACCTCGACGGGCAAGATCTACGTCATCAATCCCAACACAGGTGCCGCCACGGCGGATGGCTCTTCGGTGGGGAAGGCAACGCAGGCCATCGACTTCAACCCAGTCGCCAACCGGTTGCGCATGGTGGGCAACGCCAACGACAACTATCGCCTGACCGTGAATAGTACGCCTGTACCGACGACTTCGACGAAGGGTGAGGTCATCCCAGACGGCGCCTTCGCCTACGCAACAGGTGACACGAACTTCGGCAAGATCCCGATGCTGACGGCGGCGGCTTATACCAACTCGTATAACGACAGTGCAACAGGCACGGTGCCTGGCAACGCGGCGACGACCCTCTACACCATTGACTCGGCCGCCGACACGCTGGTCGAGAACACGGTCAGCCCAGCCTTCAGCACCCTGGTCACTCGCGCCAAGCTGGGCGTAGATGTAGGGACCGGCCTGACGGGCTTCGACATTGCCGGGGCGAGTGACGCTTACTTGACGGGAGTGACGAACAACCGAACGACGCTCTACCGCGTGAACCTGGGAGCGACGGGCACGACGAATGCCGCGACCGCCATCAGCACCCTCAGCGGCGTGAGCCTCAAGGCGCCTGCCCTCAAGCTTCCCAACCGTTGAACGGATCCATTTCCTCTACGTTTACAGTTTCCTACTGCCTTCTCCCTTTCTGGAGCTTCTCATGACTTCTATTCGTAATGTTCGTGTTCTTACCCTGTTGACCCTGACCGGAGCAGTGGGTCTGGCAAATCATGCACAGGCTACCTCCACCAGTTCCTCGTCGCCTACTCCCCTTGTCGCGGCCTCCTGCGCTGCGCCTGAGAACCTCAATGGACTCTGGCAGGGTGACGATGGGAGCGTGTACGCCTTTCGTCAGATCGGTACTCAGATCTGGGGGGTAGGGCGGAGTCAGGACGGTCAAAGCTGGACGACCGTATTTAACGGTGTCCAGAAAGGCCTGCTCATCACAGGGAAGTGGGTCGACGTCGATGGGAAACGCAGGAGCAACGGGACAGTCACTTTCCAGGGGGACAAGGACTATCGCTTTTCGGATTTGAAGCGGACTTCGTCGACAGGTGGTTTCACGGGTATGCGTTGGATTGCGAACTGCGATGATGTCCCCAACAATCCAGACAAGCTGAAACTCTTCAAATAGTGTGAAGTAGTTCAATCGTAGGAAGATCGAGAGCAATGACGTTTGATGGATAGCTTCAGTCTTCAGGAAGGGCGTAAACTTTTGATGTTTACGCCCGAAGCCAGTAATTCTGAGAAAGAGGTTTTCAATGAAGAAGCATGCGTGTCACTTGTCCTTGCTCGCGCCGCTCGCCCTGGTGATGTTTGGGCTACCCGCACAGGCGAAGGCTGCGCCTCAAGTTGCGGCGATGTGCGCCGTACCCTTGACGCTGAATGGGGTCTGGCAAGCCGACGATGGGAGCACATATGTGTTTCGCCAGATCAATAACCAGGTCTGGGGGTTAGGGCGGAGTAAGGACGGCAAGAGTTGGACGACTGTGTTCAATGGGACACGGAAGGGGCCGCGGGTCACTGGAAACTGGAGTGACATGACAGGCACCCGTCAGAGCAGTGGGACGGTCACCTTCCAGGCTGAGCGCCAGTACGGTTTCGCTGATTTCAAGCGGGTTGCCGCGACAGGTGCCTTCAGTGGTACCCGCTGGATGGCCACCTGCAATGACGCTCCCAACATTGCCAGGCCCTCACTCCCTTGAGGCACAAGAGCGTCTCTTTTCTGGCCTCAGATGGAAGGTGCGCGACGCTTCTCCAACAAACTGTTTAACCCCGCCTCGTCGAGGACCGGTACCTTGAGCTCGTTCGCCTTCTCCAGCTTCCCGCCGGCATCCTCCCCAGCCACCAGGAAGCTGGTCTTCTTCGTGACACTCCCGGCCACCCGGCCCCCATACCGTTGCAGGTGGGCCTTGACCAGCTCCCGCGACTGCGAGAGCGTCCCCGTCACCACGAACGTCAGCCCCGCCAGTTGCTCCCCCGCTTGCACGTCCTCGCTCGGCCGTGGCGCGATCCCCGCCGCGAACAGGCGGGCGATGAAGGCCTGCATGTCCGGCTCCGCCAGTCCCGCCACGATGCTCTCGGCCGTCTGCCGCCCCACGTCCGGAATCCTGGCGAGATCGTCGGCCGAGGCCTCCTGCACCGCTGTGAGCGACGGATAGAACCGCGCAATCCGGGTACTCGTGCCCTCGCCGACGAACGGCAGGCCCAGGGCCCGGATGAAGCGCCACAGCTCTTGGCTCTTGCTCGCCTGGATCTCAGCGACGAGCTTCTCGGCGTTCTTCTTGCCGACCCGACGCACGCTCCCGGTGGTGGTCTCCCCCATTTCCAGGTGCTCGACCTGCTCGGCGGTCAGGGCGTAGAGGTCCGCCGGGTCCTTCACCAGGCCACTGGCCACCAACTGCTCGACGAGACGTTCGCCCAGGCCCTTGATGTCCATGACGTCGCGTGAGGCGAAGTAGCGCACCCGGAGCGTCGACTTCGCCGGGCAGACGGGGTTGGTGCAGAACGTTCCTGCTGCCCCCTCGTGCCGGACGGCCTCGTGCCCACAGACCGGGCAGTGCGTCGGGAACGCGTACGGCACGCTGTCGGCTGGCCGCTCCTCCAGGATCACGTTCAGGACCTCAGGGATGATGCCCCCCGACTTGTGCAGTCGCACGGTATCCCCGATGCGCAGGTCCAGGCCTCGGATGAAGTCCTCGTTGTGCAGGGTCGCACGGCTGACCGTCGTCCCCTCGAGCTGCACTGGCGCCAGGTCCGCGACCGGCGTGAGCTTGCCTGTACGCCCGGTCTGGATGCTGATGCCCTGCACGACCGTCTGCGCGACGTCGGCCGGAAACTTATAGGCGGCGGCCCACTTCGGCGCCCGGCTGGTGAAGCCCGCCTCCGCCTGGAGGGCGAGATCGTCGAGCTTGATCACTGTCCCGTCCGCGTCAAAAGGCAGGGCCGCACGCTGGGCGGTCATCTCGGCGTGATAGGCGGCGGCGGCCACGCTACCGGTCACGTGCCGGGAGTACGTGCTCGTGGCGAAGCCATGCGTCTGGAGCCAGAGCAGCACGTCCCATTGCGTCCGCACGGGCACGCCGTCGTGCTTGCCCAGGGCGTACAGGATGACCTCCAGCCCCCGGCGTCGGGTTTCTTCTGGGTCTTTCTGCCGCAACGCCCCAGCAGCCCCGTTGCGGGGGTTCTTGAGCAGCGGCCGACCTTCTTCCTCGGCCTTGACGTTGTAAGCCAGGAAGGCCGCCTTGCTCATGTAGATCTCGCCCCGCACCTCCAGCTCTCCCTTCAGGCCCGGCAACTCGCGGGGGATGCCAGGGATGCCCTCGATGTTCGCCGTGACCTTCTCGCCGGTCTCGCCGTCGCCCCGGGTCGCGGCCCACTGGAGTCGACCGTCCACGTAGTACAGGTTGATGCTCAGGCCGTCGATCTTCAGTTCGCAGGTGTAGGTGAAGGCTTGGCCGAGCGGGAGGTTCAGGGCGCGGGCGACCCGCTCGTCGAAGTGGGCGAGCTCATCGTCACTGAAGACGTTGTCGAGACTCGTCATGGGCGAGGGATGCCGGACCTTCTCGAACAGGGTGCTCGGGCGGCCGCCGACCGTCTGCGCCGGGGAGTCGGCCGTCACGAACTCGGGATGTTCGGCTTCGAGGGCGCGCAGCTCACGGGCCAGCAGGTCGTACTCGGCGTCGGTGACGGTCGGGGCATCCTGCTCGTAGTAGCGGCGGTTGTGCTCGGCCACTTCGGCGCGCAGCTGGGCATAGCGGTCAGCGGGGGTCTGGGTCATGGGCACTCCGGATCAGGGTACGGGGAGATGACGAAAGGCAGCGCCAGAATAGGCGCTGCCTCAAGAGGGTCAGGCGGAGTGGGCGCGCTCGGCCGGCTCCAGATCCTCGGCACGGCTCAGGAGTTGCACCATCCGGTGGGGCACCTTCACGTGCTGATCGGTGCAGGCCGCCACGATGCCCTGGACGGCCTTCAGGGTCCATTCGGTGAGGCGGGGCTCCGCGCCTAGGAAGCGCAGGAGGGCTTCATCGGCGGTCTCGTCGAGCGCCTCGGTCATGGAGTTCTTGCCCAGCAACAGCAGGCGGAGCAGCATCATGACCAGCCGTTCCACGTCCCCGAGCGTGGTGGCGCCGGTCAGGGCGTCATCGTGCAGGCCGATGTACCGCACGCCGTCCGTCCACGCGTCGGCGACATCGCTCTGTCCGGCGAGGAGGTCGAGCTCTCGCGGTCGGGGCAGGGTGTTGGCGTCCTGTTCGCGGCGGTACCGCCAGACGGTCGTCTGCAGGTCGCTGTTGACCGTGCGTAGGCCTTTCAGGACGGCCAGGGGGTAGCCCTTGGGTGTGGGCGAGAGGGTGTAGAAGCCCCGGAGCTGGGGCACGGCACGGGTGATGTCATCCTCGATCCGAGTCTTCTCAAGGGTATGACGGGGATCGAACGCCGCCACGACGTTGAATTGATACGCCTGCTTGAGGTAGCGAATGAGCACGTCGCCCAGTTCCCGGAGGGTGTCGACGTCCCAGCGTTCCAGGGTGCGGGCATCGAGGACCGTGGCCATGCGGTTGTCCATCGCGCGGCGACTGAGGCTGGCGTGGGCGGGACTGTGGACGGTGAGGACCCCGGTCTTCTTGAGATCGATGGTCAGCTGCCCGAGCGTCAGGTGCTTGCCCGCCGCCGTGGTAAACAGCTTGAGTTTCTCGAAGTCCGCGTAATCAGCTTCGAGGATCACGACCTTCTGTGCAAAGAGGCGCAGGTCGGTTTCGGTCAGGCGGGTGGCATTGCTGCGGACACGCTCCTCACCGATCTGCTTGAGCTTGGCCTTCAGTCGCCGCCAGAGGCCGTCCGGTGTGGTGAGGATGTCATTGCGCGCCATGTTGAGCTGCAGGGCGTGGCCGGGTTTCGTGACGACGATGCCCGAACAGCCGACATGGTGGGTCAGCTCCGCGACGAACATGCCCATGTTGTAGACCTTCAGGCCGCCGTGTTCTTTCGAGAGGATCCAGGCCTCGTCGGTGACGTGCGTCCAAGTGGTGAGGGTGTCCGGGTGGGTGCTGACCTGCTTGCCGTTCACGAAGACCGGCACGGGACTGTACTTCACGAGATCGCTCAGGTGCTTGACGTGCTGATGCACTTCCCCCGTGTTGAGCGGTTCGTAGAAGGTGCCGGTGATGGTGGTGCCGGGCTCATCGGCGAGGCCTTCGCGGAGGTCGTAGTCCAGGCCGTTGGCGCGGATGTCGACGTGCATCTCGAAGGTGCGGGTGCGCCAGGTGGTGCGGGCGAAATTCCACTGCTGACCGCGGCCGATGCCGAACTCACCGTACAGGCGCTTGCCCGCTTCTTCCTGGGTGCCATGGTCGAAGCCGAAGACCGCGAAGTAGGCCTCGATCTCCTCAGAGCTCTGGAAACCCTTGCCGTTGTCCTGCACGACGTAGCCCTTGCGGTCGAGGGTGATGTCGATGCGGGTGGCGCCGGCGTCGATGCCGTTCATGATCGTTTCCATGAGGGCTTTGCCGAGACTGCCGGACTGGGCGGCGATCAGTTGGATGATGATGTTCTTGCTGACGGAGAAGCTGCGGCGGGTGGGGACTGGTGTGATCATGTGGCTCCTTATGGCGCTGGGCGATCTGTCCAGGCCCGGTCCAGGTGAAGGACCTGAATGCCACAAGAAATCCCGCCCGGAAGGGCGGGGAGGGAGCCTCCCGGGGGAGGACGGAAGGGGTCAGCTGGTCTGGGCGGTGACGGTTCTTCGTGACGCACCGGAGCTTCGAGCAGGAGGTTGCCGGGGTCTCACGCTGTCCTGGGCTCAGACGCTTTACAGACGCTTGGGGTCTGGGTAAAGGCAAAAAGGATCATGCGCTGCATAGCTGCCCCTGTGACCCTCCGGGTCAAAAGGAAGGGTTAGCTGAGGAGAATCGGGGCTTGGGGTATACAACAGCCAGATTCAGGCGCGCATTCTTCTGTGGAAGCCTCAGCAGGCAGACCACACGCCGCTCCAGCCTTGCATTGCACCCCCGGAGTGCTGAGGTGAACGACGATCTGCTCGGAAGCAATATCTACATGGGTGACGTGATACTGCATTGCTGGCAGCGCCGTATTTCCGTATTCGAAGCGAATCTCTGCCTCAGGGCGGACCGGGATGTGCTTGATCACGCGGTCATAGATGGCCAGGAATTTCCGATTCGTCATGAAACCGGCTTTCGCCTCATCCGCGCTGCCGTCCATCAGTTGAATGACCGTCTCACGCCAGGTGTTGGCTTTGCCGCCACAATCTATCGCCTCGATGGTGACGGCCTTGACCTCCGTCACGTGGTACCCCGCAGGGACAAGCACCGTGCCCTGTAGATGGAACTGGAGGGGACGCTGTGGCAGGGTGCGCAGCGCAGAAATCACTGCTTCGGTGGAGGTCTGCTCGGTGAGGCCGGGGATTACGGGCGACAGCGACTGATTCATGTGGGTCCTCCTTATCGTTTTTCTTCGATGAATAGGGGTAGGGCTTGAGGAAGCGTCAGCTGGCAAAGCCAGTGACATCCAGTTGGACTTCTTTAAGGGTGTGCTCTGGAGGCCGCGGAGTACCGCCCTGAGCGCTGTTCCAGAACGAACAGCCCTAGATGGCCTCTTTCTGCGCGATCGGGACCTGCGTCAGCAGCGCATCCAGCGCCGTGCGCGCGAAGTGCAGGCCCCGCTCACTCAGGGTGTAATAGGTCCATCGCCCGCGCTTCTCGGCGGTGACGAACCCAGCGTCGACCAGGATTTTCATGTGATGGCTGGTAGTGGCCTGACTGAGCCCGAGCCGTTCCTGCACGTCGCAGGTGCAGATGCCCTGCCCAGTCAAGCAGCATCCCGCGTCCGCTGTGGCCAGGAAGTGCAGGGCCTTGAGGCGGTGGACGTCGCCCAGCGCCTTGAACACCGCAGCCGTTCCATCGAAATCCATAGATGCATCCTAAATGATACATCGAAGAATATCAATGGATCAGCGAAAGGCCGTCCCTTCTCGCTCTAGCACCCGCCGCATCACCACCGCCGATCCTGGACAGCCGCTCTGCACCAGAGGTGAGCACCGTACCTCCTCCGGCAGTTCCGACCAAGACGTCTGGCCAAAGCCCCAGCGCTCAAACCAGTCCGCCGCCGTCGTGGTCAAAAGCACAAGCGTCTCCAGGCGCTGCCGCGCCGCGCGCTCGAGCGTGGCGTGCATCAGTGCCTCCCCACACCCGACACCTCGACGGTCAGAGCGCACCACGACCGAGCGCACCATCCCGACCGGTCCATAGAGTTCCAGCCCTGCCAGGCCGATGACCTCGCCCCCCTCTTCGGCAACGATGAACCCTGCCAGATCGTCTGGGATGCCCGCCAGGGGCAACTCAGCCGCGCGCAACAACGTCACGCCTCTCGGCCAATCCGCGCGCCGCGCGTCCCGGACCGTCAGGCCGAGCTGCACGCCACAGCCTCCTGAGCTCGTGTTTCCGCTTCCAGCGCCCCAATCAGCAGCTCCAGTGCCCGTAGCACGTCCGCCTGCTCTTCCGCTGGGATCCGGTCCAGAAGGCGGGCCGACTGCTGGCTCAGCTTCCCATTGAGCGCCTGCGCTTGTGTCTGCCCCCTCTCCGTCAGGGTGAGCATCACCATCCGCCGGTCCAAAGCCTGGGACTGCTTCTGCACCAGACCATCCTGGACTAACGCCTCGACGTTCCGGCTCATCCAGGCCTTGTCGGTTCCCAGCTCACGGGAGACTTCGGCGAGCGTCCGTGAGTCTTCCCGTTCCAAAAGGGTGAGGATCTGACACCGTGCCAGGCTCTGGATGCCGCACTCCTTCGCGGTCTTCTGTTGCAGGGCGGTGTGGAGACGAGTCATGTGCCGGAGGAGTCCAGTCGGGTCCTGAGTCATCTACACTCCTTTCGTTGTACTTGACAACGATCTACCAAAACCGTACTTGTGGTGAAGTGTCGCTGTCAACCGCAACAATCTGGAGGTCACTATGGTCCTAAACGAACCCCGTCCTGCCCGCCCAGCCGATGCCCCGGAGATCGCCCGGATCTATACCCAGGGCATTGAAGACCGTAGCAGTACCTTCGAGACCCGCCCCCGTACAGCAGACGACGTCGCCTCTTGGTTTGATGGTCAACACCCGATCGTTGTCGTGGAACGGCAGGGACAGGTCATCGCCTTCGCCAGTACCAGTTTGTACCGGCCCCGCGAGTGCTATGCCGGGATTGCCGAATTCAGTGTGTATGTCGACCGTGCCGCCCGGGGAACGGGGGCTGGGAAGGCGGCCATGCAGGCGCTCCTGGCGGACGCACAGGCGGCTGGGTACTGGAAATTGCTCTCGCGTGTTTTTCCGGAGAACACCGCAAGCCGAAAGCTCCTGAGCTCTCTGGGTTTCCGTGAAGTCGGCCTCTATGAACGGCATGGCCAGCTCGATGGATTCTGGAAGGACGTAGTAATCGTCGAAAAACTGCTGTGATCCTGGCCTGTATATGCTCGAATGAGACATGGCCCGTGCCACCCGGACGCTCAACCCCCTGCACTTCGAAGATCTGGAACCTCACCGCTTCGAGGACCTGGTCCGGCAGCTGGCCTACGAGTACCGACCCTGGAGCAGTATCGAGGCTACGGGCCGAGGTGGGGCCGACGATGGCATCGATATCCGGGCGTTCGAGCCGGGCAGTGCACGTCCGTTAGAAGAGGGTGACGAAGACGAGGACCTCCTCTCCGTGAACCCTGGACGGTTATGGATCATCCAGTGCAAGCGGGAGAGACGCATCGGTCCTGCACAAGTCCGGCGCTATGTGGAGGAAAGTGTGCAGGACCCCGACGCGCCTTACGGCTTTATCCTCGCGGCGGCCTGCGACTTCAGCAAGAAAGGCTATGACGCCTTCCGGCTGGCTCTCATCGGGACTGGCGTACAGGAGTTCCATCTGTGGGGCAAGGCTGAGTTGGAAGACATGCTGTTCCAGCCGAAGAATGATCACTTACTCTTCGCATACTTTGGAATCAGTTTATAGACCCGTAAGCGCTCGAAACAAAATGAGCTCAGGGCGAGTCTGGCTTTACGAAAACGGATCTTGCGTGCTTTTAAAAGCGAGAATGGTGAAATAGATCAAGAAGTTCTACTCCTGGATGCGGAGTGTACGGAGTACCCGTATGTCAGTCGAGTTCCAGATTTTGACAGGGTCGCTCCCTGGGGGATTTTCAGAGTCAGTTTCGTTCATCCCCAGCACTTTCTCGTCATTGAGCTCAAACGACAACTCGCCTATGCCGTAACGGATTCAGGGGCATGGGACGTTTTGGATCAAAGCAATATTCCCGTCACCCAGACTGACTTGTTTGAGGGACCAGATCGGATCATCGATTCGGAAGCGGGAAAGCGTTATCAGTTATGGCAAGGTAATGTTGCTCACCCAGAACGTGCCGAGCTGGTCACCATAACGCTGTTACCACTTGAACGCGTTGTTGGAATTCTCGAATCTGGCGATGTTGTCCACAAATTACCCATTTTATACATTCAAGCTGATAGTCAGGGCAGGCTGATCTCCGCAGAGACGAAACAAAGACTGGAATTTACCAGCTGGACTCATCAATACACTCTGAACCCTGATCCCAAAAAGCGCGTTCCCTTCTTTCAAAACCTTTCTAAGGAAGAGAACGCGCTGGATTCTTCGTCAAACTAAGGAGGTCTCAGCTCCGGTTCCCAAAGCGGCTAGCGAGCGCTCGACCGTCATGGCGGCGCGGGTGCCGGCGCCCACGCTCGTGGCGAGCTGGCGGTACACGTAGTCGCTCACGTCGCCGGCCGCGAACAGCATCGGCACGCTCGTGTAGATCTCCTCGGTGACTTCCACTGTGTCCCAGATGAACTTCATCTTGGGGTGCGCGAAGGCGCGGGCCTGGGCCACCTTGTTGGCCCGCAGGCTGTCGCGGCGGTGGATCAGCGTGACCTCGTCGGCGAATTTGGTCAGGAACAAGCCTTCCTCGACGGCCGCGTCACCGCCGCCCACCACGACCACCTTCTTGCCGCGGTAGAAGAAACCGTCACAGGTGGCGCAGGTGCTCACGCCGCGCCCCCAGAACTCTTCCTCACCGGGCACGTTCAGGCGCTTGGGGTTGGCGCCGGTCGCCAGGATCACACTCTTGGCGCGGTACTCGCCGCCGTACCCCGCCACCGTGAAGGGATAGGGGTGAGACGTGGGGTCGTGGCGGATGCCCTGCACCTCGTCCATCTCGATCTTCGCGCCGAACTTCTCGGCCTGCTGCTGCATGCGCTGCGCGAGTTCCATGCCCGGAATCGGATCGGGGAAGCCAGGGTAGTTCTCGACCTCCTCGGTCTGGGCGATCTGGCCGCCGGGCAGCCCCTTTTCCAGAATGACGGTCGAGAGGTTGGCGCGGCCCGTGTAGATGGCCTGGCCGCCGGGCAGCCCCTTTTCCAGAATGACGGTCGAGAGGTTGGCGCGGCCCGTGTAGATGGCCGCCGTCAGGCCGGCGGGACCGCCACCGATGATGGCGACATCGTAGGTCTTCATTTCAACCTCCTCGCCCAGTTCGGAGCTGCTGGGCTTCTTTCGCGCCGTGATACGCATGCTCTTCCGCCCAACGGGCTGCTGCCTCAACGTTGTAGGGGATTCGGCGGAACGAGACGCTCCAGCAGCCTGCTTCCCCTTCCAGCAGCACCCAGCGGGCCGAGGGGTGACCATCCTTCTGACGACTGACGGCGCCCGCATTGACCACCGTGAGGGCACCGATCTGCCGAATATGCTCCAGGTGGGAGTGACCGACGATGATCACCCTCGCCTCCTTGATGTCTCCCAGGCGCGCCAGCACCTGCTCGTCACTGGCCCAGGCTTTCTGCTCGCGCAGGAGATAGGTCCAGGCACTCTCGGGCGTGCCGTGCGCCGCCAGGACTTGACCGTCCGCCAGAGCAACGGAGGTGGGGAGCCCCGCGACGTAGGCCCCCGCACCTTCAGGCAGCTGTTCATGGAGCCACGTCAACATCTCGCGCTTCTCTGTGGTCTCGCTCAGGACTTCCCCCAGGCGTTCATCCGTGTTTCCCCGGACTTCCAGCACGCCGTGCTCCGCTTTAAGCGCTTGTTGCACCTGCCATGCCCCAGCGGGGTCCGCGCCACCGAAGAGTTGGTCCCCAAGGTTCACCCAGGCGTCCGGTTCACACCGCTCGATATCCTGTACCACAGCATCCAGGGCGAACCGATTCCCGTGGACATCCCCAAACACTGCAATTTTCATGCCTGTTCCTCCACCCACCGTCGCACTTGCGCGTCGATCTCATTGCGAACTCGGCGGAACACTTCGAGCCGCTCCGCCTCGCTGCCTGTCGCCGCGGCAGGGTCCTCGAAGGGCCACGCTTCCCGCTTGAACGCGAACGGGAAGATCGGGCAGTTGCGTTCTGCGCGGTCGCAGACGGTGATGACGTGGGTGAAATGGCCCTTCAGGAGTGGAGTGGTGCTCTTCGGGTTCAGATGAGCGGTGGGAAATCCAGCTTCCTGCAGGACGCGCACGGTCAGCGGATTGAGGAGACCGGGTTCCAGCCCGGCAGACGTCACCTCGAAGCGCTCACCCCCATGATGTTCGAGCAGAACCTGGGCCATCTGGGAGCGGGCCGTATTCCCGGAGCAGATAAACAGGACGCGGGGTTTGCTGGTGGGGTCGTTCTGGGTCATATCGGTGCTCCTTCTGGATCAGGGAGTTACAGCGAGAGGCGGAGGGCCAGGGCAACCAGCGTGACGAGCAACACCGGCAGCGTCAGGACGATCCCGATCTTGAAATACTGACCCCACCCGATTCGAATCCCTTTCTGGGAGAGGACATGAAGCCAGAGCAGCGTGGCGAGACTCCCGATGGGCGTGATCTTGGGTCCCAGATCGTTACCGACCACATTCGCGTAGATCATGCCCTGCTTGACGAGGCCGGTGGCCGTGCTGTCGTCGATTGCGATATTGCCGATCAGCACGCTCGGCATGTTGTTCATCACGCTGGAGATGAGGGCCATCACGAATCCTGTGCCGATGGTGCTGCTCCACAGGCCACCTTCGGCGAATCGGCTCAGCACATTTCCCAGAGAGTCGGTCAGGCCGGCGTTGCGCAGGCCGTACACGACGAGGTACATCCCCAGCGAGAAGATTACGATCTGCCAGGGCGCACCGCGTAGGACCTTCCGGGTCACGATCACGTGCCCGCGGGCCGCGACGATGTAGAGCAGTGCGGCACCCAGAACGGCTACGACACTGACGGGAACACCGAGTGGACCAGCCGCGAAGTACCCGACCAGGAGCAAGGCCAGCACGACCCAACCGGTCTGGAAGACACGGCGATCCCGGATCGCACTGTCTGGGGTGTCGAGTTTCGACTGCTCGTAGAGGCGGGGCAGATCTCGCCGGAAGTACAGAAACAGCACGGCCAGACTGGCCAGGACAGCGGCCAGATCGACGGGGACCATGACACTGGCGTATTCCCCGAAACTCAGGTTGAAGAAGTCCGCGGTGACGATGTTGACGAGGTTGCTGATCACCAGGGGCAGGCTGGAGCTGTCGGCGATGAATCCCGTGGCCATGATGAAGGCCAGCGTGGTCGTCGGGGAAAACCCGAGGGCCAGCAACATGGCAAGGACGATGGGGGTCAGGATGAGTGCGGTGCCGTCGTTGGCGAAGAGGGCACTGACGACGGCGCCGAGCAGGATGACCAGCGTGAAGAGTCTGCGGCCACTTCCACCGCCCCAGCGGGCGACGTGGAGGGCAACCCAACGGAAGAAGCCGGCCTCGTCCAGGAGTAAGGAGATGATGATCAGGGCCACGAACGTGACGGTGGCGTTCCAGACGATGTCCCAGACGACGGGAATGTCAGCGGTGCTGACGACGCCCGTCACCAGAGCGAGAAGCGCGCCGAAGGTCGCGCTCCAGCCGATGCCCAGGCCTTCGGGTTGCCACTTCAGTTTGGGTTGCCAGATGACGAGGACGAGGGTCAGAAGGAAGATCAGTGCAGCGAGAAGCATGACTTACTTCGTCTCGATCGCAGGACTTTCCTCGTAGGTAGGCGGGACGTCACGGCCTTCCTGGAGCGCCTGGACGAAGGCGTCGAATTGCACCTTGAGTTGGTCGCGGACGGTCCGCCAACGCTCCAGGCTGCCACCACTGGGATCGATGAAGGGGTAGTGCCGGCGCGTTGTCTTACCCGGGTAGATCGGACAGGCCTCGGCAGCGCTGTCGCAGACCGTCACGACGTAGTCGAAGTTCTGCGCATCAGGGACATCGTGGAGGGTCTTGCTGGTATGGGTCGAGAGGTCTAGACCCAGTTCATTCATGACAGTGACAGCGTCGGCTTTGACCTGGGTGGCTTCCGTGCCAGCGGAGTGGACGTCCAGGTCGACGCCCAGGCGGTGGGCGGCATCGCGCGTCAGGGCTTCGGCCATCTGGGAGCGGGCGGAGTTATGAGTGCAGAGAATCAGAACACGGAGCATGCGCGCAAGCTAACATACCGATTTCGGTTGATGTGTCAGGTGAGATGACTCAGGGAAGAGGTCCACCAGCAATTGACCACCCAGGCGGAAGAGGGGCTCCCGGTTCAAGGTGTAGTACATGTTCTTGCCGCGCTGCTCGGACGTCACCAGCCCCGCCTCTTTGAGGATGTTGAGGTGGTAGGAGACCTTCGATTGGGGCAGATTCAGGAGGGCCTCCAGGTCGCAGACGCAATGCTCGCCCAGAGCGAGGTGGCGGACGAGGTCATAGCGCGTGTCCTGGGCGAGCGCCTTGAGCTGGTCGAGTACGGAGGGCGCGGTCAGCGTGATCACCCATCCAGTCTAATCGGTTATCTCCCGTTCTGTAGAATGATTCTTTGAGCTGAAGTGAATGGGAGAACCGCCCTGGCTGATCCATCAGGAGGTCACCGCGTGGTCAATGCCCAGGTGTGACTTCCCGAGCGCATGACGTCGCCCAGATCTGTGCAGATGGTGTGACGAGAGAGGACCTGAAGGAGCACATCGAAAGTACGCTCTGTCTAATGGCAGATCATCGAGAGGCAGGATGACTTCATAACGCGGTGGAGCAGCTTCGAATTAGCTGGCCTGGGCGGTGACGGTCTCTTCGTGGCGGACGAGCGCTTCGGGAATGAGGCTGCCGGGGTCCTCGCCGTCCTGGGGGCGGACGATCCGCAGGCTTTTGCGGGCGCGAGTGAACGCGACGAGCATCACGCACCGCTCGGCTTCCTGTGCCTGCGGCGTCTTGGCTCGCGGATGCGGCAGCAGTTCTGGAGCAACGATGTAGATGTGGTCGGCTTCCAGCCCCTTGGCGCCGTGGATGGTCGCTAGGACGACGCTCTCCTCGGGCTTGCCCCGGAATAGGCGGCGGATGTCGTCGATCAGTTCCCCGAGGGTCTGTGCCCCGCCCTGCTCGAGCACCAGACTGAGCACGGAGATCTTGTCGGCGAGGCCGGCAAGTTGCATGTCAGCCGGCCGCCCATCGCGCTCAGCCCGGCGCAGCATCTTCTTGTACAGGAACTCTCCGTAGGCGTTGATCTTCTCGAACATCTCCACGAGGGCCAGGCCGTCACTGGCTTTCGTACGGTCCACCTTCTGCCCGTCCCAGGTGGCTGCGTCCCGGGCGAAGGCCACGAGCGTCCGGGAGAGGTCCCGGCCCTGGATGAGTGCGGGGGTGCCCTGACGGATGAGGTCATAGCAGACGGTCACGAGGGGCGCGTTCTCCCGGCACAGGATCAGGTCTCCAATCTGGGCGCGGCGGATGAGGTCGTCGTGCTCGATGTCCTCCAGCACACCGTCGACCGCCTGGGGCGCGGGTTCGATGTTGTCGGTGTAGGGCGCGGCGAAGGCGACGTGATTGGCTGGGCAGCGGTAGCAGATGGACAGGGGCCGGCGCTCAGCCCCGAACAGCTCGGCGAAGTGGTCAATGGCGTTGGCGTCGGCGCCCTTGAACGAGTAGAGCGACTGGCGCTGGTCGCCTACACCCACGATGCGACTCTCCGGCGTGGTGGCCGCCTGCAGGAGGCTGAGGCTGGCCCGGTCGAGGTCCTGAAGCTCATCCACCAGGAGGTAGCGGTAAGGCTGGGCGAGCCGCCAACCGAAGACGCTCGGTGCGAGGGTCTGATCGAGGAAGCTGACGATCTTTTCGTCCTGGAGTATCTTCAGTCCCTGCCGCAGCACGCGCAGGGTGAGTTGGTACAGCGCGGTCTCCGCGCCCAGGACCGGGGCGTCCACGCCGATCATGACCTCGATCCACTCGTCGCGGGGGATGTTCAGGCCCAGGTTGTGCCCCACGTGGAGCTCGGTGCAGGCCGTGAGACGCTCGAGCAGGTCCCGGCGTTTGGCGGGCGAGGGAATCTTCTCGTCGTCCACGATGCGCCGGATGAGGTCCTCGTACTTTTTCGGCTCGAACTGCAGGCCTTCGATGTTCTCCTTGCAGATGAGCTGGCCGAGGCTGTTCACCGTGCGGATGTCGAAGATGTCGGGCAGGACCTTCTTCAGGGCTTTGACGATTTTCGTGTTGAAGGCCAGGAATACGGCCTTCTCGCCCTCGGGGAGGAGCTCGTCCTGGAGGATGATCTCCGCGAGCATCTGGAGCAGGGTGGTCTTGCCGCTGCCAGGTGCGGCGTCCACACACATGGCGCGCAGACCAGCCCGGAAGTCGTCCCGGATGACCCGTTGATAGGTGTCGGGTTCGGGGAGGGGCTTGCTCTTCTTGGTGCGGGCGGCCCGCGAACGGGCGTTGTCGATGTGCTCGAAGAGGCTCATGAGGGGGCTCCTACCCCGTCAGGGGTGAGGGACAAGCGCATCAGGACTTCCGCCTGGAGGGGGTGCCCGAGGTGCTGGCCTTCTTCCGGGGGCTGGCGGTGCTGTCGCGTTTCTTCCGGGGGGTCGTGCTGCCCTTGCGCTTGGCCGGCGCGGTCGGGGCACGACCCGGGCTTTCCTCGGTTCGGCGCGTACTCTTGGCGCCGGGCTTCCAGGTGCCGGCAAGGAGAGCGGGGATGCTGCGCTCGTCGAGATCCTCGGGCAGCAACTCGACGGGCAGCAGCGCGGCCCCTTCAGCGGTGCGCAGGGTGACCTGACCGTCCCGGACCTCGAAGACGGCCTCGCGGCCAGGGACCTTGATCCGCGGCGAGGTGCGCTGAGCACCCGCGATGGCGGGCTTCAGCGCATCACGCCACACCCGGTCGAGGTAGTCGAGGCGCTTCAGTTCCCCGTTTGCTATGGCGTCGAGGTCCTGCTCCATCTGCGCGGTGAACCGGGCGTCGACGAGTTGCGGAAGCTGCTTCAGGAGGTACAGGGCCACACACAGCCCCAGAGGCGTGACGTGCAGCTTGCGGGCGCGGATCGCCACATAGTTGCGGCTCAGCAGGGTCTTGAGCGTGCTGGCATAGGTGCTCGGGCGACCGATGCCGGCCTTTTCCATGAGCTGCACGAAACTGCCCTCGCTGAAGCGGGCGGGGGCGCTGCTCTTCTTCTCCTCCGCCTTGACGCCGCTGAGGGGCGCGCGCTGCCCCACCGTGAGGGCGGGGAGGGCCTGATCGTCCTCGTCCTTCTGGTCATCGTCGTACAGGGCGGTGAAGCCGCGCCGGGTCAGGCGGGTGCCCGTCGCGCCCAGCGTGACCACGCCGGCCTGAAGGGTGATGGTGGTCTTCTCGCCGAGGGCGTCCTGCATCTGACTGGCAACGGTGCGGGTGTAGATCAGGGTGTAGAGCGCAAGCTCGTCGCCGTTCAGGCCGGTGGCTTCCGGGGCGAGGAAGGCGCCGGCGGGTCGGATGGCCTCATGGGCCTCCTGGGCATTCGAGTTGCGGGTGGCGTACTGTCGGGGACTTGGGGACAGGGCGTCCTCGCCGAAGCGCTCAGCGACGGCCGCGCGGGCGAGCTGCAAGGCCTCGTCGGAGAGCGCCGGGCTGTCCGTGCGGATGTAGGTCACCAGACCCTGCTCATAGAGCGACTGGGCCGCGCGGGTGACGGTCTCGACGCCCAGATGCAGCCGGGCACCGGCGGCCTGCTGCAAGCTGGAGGTCGTGAAGGGGGGCGGTGGCCGTCGGGTAATGGGGCTGACCTCGATGCTCGTGATCTCCGCTTCTCGGCCTTCCAGATACCCGCGCAGGCCTTCAGCCTTCTGGGCATCGAGCTGGGCGACCTCGAGGCCTTCCTTGAGCTGACCCTGGGCAGTGAAGCTGGCAGCCGTGGCTAGCGGGAGACCCCGAATGGCCTGCACGCTCGCGTTGAAGGGGGGCGTAGTGCCCACACGGGCCGTCACGCGCCAGTAGGCCGAGGGGATGAAGCTCAGGCGGGACTGTTCGCGTTGAGCGAGCAGCATGAGCGCGGCAGACTGGACTCGCCCGGCAGACTGTGGGCCCCCGATGGCGTCCCACAGGAGCGGTGAGACTCCATACCCTGCGAGGCGGTCGAGGATGCGCCGGCTCTCCTGGGCGGCCACGAGCGCGAGGTTGATCGGGCGGGGGTTCTGAATAGCCTTCTGGATGGCGGTCTTGGTGACTTCCTGGTACGTGACTCGGCGGGCGTCCTTGAGGCCGAGAACGACGCTGAGGTGCCAGGCGATGCTCTCCCCTTCCCGGTCGGGGTCGGAGGCGAGGTAGACGTCTCCTCCAGCGGCCTTGGTCGCGGCGCGCAGGTCGGTGAGGACCCCGGTCTTGGCGCGGGCGACGTACAGGGGGGTGTACCCGGCGTCGACATTGATGCCGAGACGAGCCCAGGCCTGATCGCGGTACTTCTCAGGGATGTCGGCCTTGGTGGCGGGGAGGTCACGCACGTGGCCGAAGCAGGCCTTGACGGTCCAGTCCCGGCCGAGGTAGGAGGCGATCTGCTTGGCTTTCTTGGGGGATTCGACGATCAGGAGTGGCATGAGGGTGCCTCCGGAAGAGCAACGAGCGAGGCCATAGGATTATGTTAGCAACAGAACGAGTCGGGATGCCTCAGAACATACGGGACACGGCAGGGTCATGGGTAGGCAGGAACGACATGGAGGGTGGATCGGCATCTCTCCACTGTGGGGGGCGTTCTGGTTGGCCGGTGGGGTGCCGGCCTGCTTCCGGGGACTGTGAAGGCGTTCTCCTCCTGCCGGGACAGCAGAAAAGGGGACCCCAGACGGGGCCCCCAAGGGTGGTTCAATCAGCAGCGTTGGCCTGCGGCTGGGCGACCAGGCTCGCCTTCCCGGCGTACCGCTCCTGGCGCTTGCCGCCTCGGAAGATGCACAGCGAGACGTACTCGAAGTCGCCGTCGGCCTTCTCCCGCACGCTGGGGGGGTCGGTGTTCTTGGCCCCCCGGCTGTACTTGATGGCGGCCGGAAGTTTGATCTTGCGGCTGTCCACCGCTTCGAGTTCCCGGCGGCGATAGGCGTGCCCACGGTGCATGACCATGATCTCACCCTCGCTGTTCCTGAATGGCCGCGCACCGATGAGGGACCAGTTGAAGTCGGCTTCGTTGTCGTAGGGGAACACGTAGCCCCCACTGGGGACCTCGCCACTGGTCCAGCCGCGCGCGCCGTAATAGGCCTGGACTTCGAGGAGTTTGTCGGGGCTGGGCACCTCGACGGTGACTTTGGCGCCGAGATCGGTCCTGAATTCAAGTTGCAACATGTTCTGGATCTTCCCGCGTGAGCGGGAGAGGGACGGAGCCCTACATCAACTCAAACGGTGCAGGCCTCGTCGTGATGAAGGCGAGCAGTTCCCCCGTCACGGGCTGGTAGAGCCCGACGCTCCGGTCCGTGAGTCGGGTGGCGAGGACTGGCGTGTGCGGTAGGACGTGAAACTCGGCCATGACCTGCGCGGCCTCCTGTCCGGCCTGGGTGGCGTCCATCGCACTCAGGCGGATGGCCAGGGCGCCGTTCCGCCAGCGGCACTCGAAGTCGATCATTCTTCGTCCGGCGTGGAGAGCGTCGCCGCGATGCCCTGGATGGCCCGGATGATGTTCTGGGCGATGTCCTCGTCGTGGGCGTAGACAGCGAGCCGGTTGTGGCCGAAGCGGTAGGTCCGGGCGAGTTGGTCGAGCTCCTGGCGCAGCGGGCTGGTCTTGTCCTTATAGCCGGCGCGCAGGTAGGCCAGGTGCGTTTCGGCGAGCTGGAGGCGGGGGATGGTCTGGCAGCCCTGGCGTGGGGTGCAGGAGAAGGCGCCCCCCAGGAGGCTGCCGGGGTGGGCGGAGTATTCGAGCTGGGCGGTGCTCTCGCGGCGCCGGGGGGTGATGATCTGGATAGGGGGCGCGGGGCGCTGGGTCGGCGAGTGGAGATTCATGCTCTGGCCTCTGCCCCGGTCACGGGGCGAGGGATCTAAAGCAACAGGAGTTTGGGAAAGCCCTGACGGTAGTGCTGAGGATCGAGGGTGAACAGGACCGCGCCGAGTTGCTGCGCATGTGCCCCGATCAGGAAATCGATCAGCAGTCGCCGGGGAAGGCCTCCCCCGCTCTCTCGACGGCGGCGGCTGTAGGCACGGTAAGCCGAGGATGCGGCGGTCCACATGCTCACGGACGTGTTCCAGTCCACCTCGATAGGCACGGACTTCAGGAAGGCCTCCAGATGCTCGGCCCGCATGTCAGGGGCGGCCAGGAGTTCGGCGTACACACTGGCATGGACGCAGAGGGAGCCTTGCGCAGCGGCCTGGATGAGCTGCCCTCCCAAAAGGACTGCGCCCGGCTCATCGCGGAGCAGGGCGCTGATGACGTTCGTGTCGACGCAGGTGATCATTCCTCGTGGCCACGTTCCCGGCGATAGTGCGTACGACTGTCGCTCTCCAATCGGGGCAGGGTGCCGATAAAGGCATAGAGAGGATGCGCTGCATCGAGATCGAGCGGGGGTGGGTCAACCTCGATCGTCAGTTGCTGCCCAGCCTGGAGCGTTCTGGCGAATGCTTCTGGGAGCATCAGGCGTCCTTGATCGTCGACAGTGGCAGTGACGCGCGTCATGAATAGACCTCCTGCCTTCAGTGTAGGGGGGGTGGAAGAAGAAAGATGTTGTCTGAGAACGCTTTGACCGACTTACGTGAGGCGGTGCATGTCGACCAGGGTCTGGTGTTCCTGTTCCACCTTGATCCGCTCGGCGTCCAGTTGGGCCTGAAAGGTGGCCGTCGCCTCGGCCAGTCCTGGTCGACGCTGGCAGGCCCAATTGAGGTGTCGCGCCGTGGCGGCCAGATCCCCCGAGACCTGCGACAGCAGTTCAGCCTGGGCCTGCGCTTCAGCCCGCTCTGGGAAAAAGGCCTGGATGAAATCGTGCAGGATGATGTCCCCGACCTCCCTCGCGGAGAGGGAGCCTGGGCCCTCAATCAGTTCGGCGTCGCGCAATTCCTGCGTATCCCAGAGACCCAGGATCAGCAAGCCGCCCAGGGCTTCCAGGTTTGCGCGCAGGTAGACCTCCGCTGCCTCGGGCGTGCCGCTCAGGATCAGGCCATACGTCCGGTCTCCCTCCCCCGGGACGAGCGCCTCCCCTTCGTTGACCTGGACCGCGAAGGGGACCGGCTGGCCTCCCAGGGTCAAGGTTTGTGCGAGACCCAGGAGCGGCCGCTGTCCTGACCACATCTCGACCTCTCGGAACATGCGGATGCCCTGGACCTGCACGGCCGGGACCGCCTCCAGATGCTCGGTCGTGCCGTAAGGCACGGAGTAACCCTGCGTGCGGAGGAAGTGGAGTGCGGCGGCCTCACCGGAGAAGGGCGTGAACACGACGCCCAACTCGGGTTTGATCCAGTCCCGCGTCCAGCCGCTGAAGCTGTCGTCATCCCGGTCCTCGCCGAGAGAGGCCTGAATCTCACTGGGGTGGCTGAGGATCGTCGGCACATAGCCCTGGAGTCGCAGGAAGGTCGCGAGGACGTGGGGGCCGTACCCTTGAGCCTGGTGGAGGTTCGCTTCCGTGAGCCGATCGGCGCCCAGGTGCGGAATGCACGTGGCGAGTTCCGCTTCGACGTGCCGCTCCAGGGCGGTTGCCAAGTCCTGAACGGCACGCGCGAAGGCTTCGTCATCGAGGAGGGCGTTGCGGTCGGGCAGTTTTGGACGCAGGCCGCTCGCGGGATCGATGACCAACGTGAACTCGACGAACTTGAGGAGCGCGGCCGTGAGGGGGGAAGCGGCCTGACCGAGACGCTGAGCGAGCAGCTGGGCAGGGAGGGCGAAGTGCTCCCAGATGACGGTGTCATTCGCCCCGCCGATTCTGCGCCGGAGATAGAGCGTGCCCGCAGGTGTGGGGAGAGGCGTGCCCTGGGGCTCTAGCGGGGGGATGACTTCGCCGTTGAACCGGACCGTGATCGGGGCATATCCCCGCCGGTCCTTCAGGAGCTCGCGGAGCTTGGGCTCCGTCTTCAGGACGAGGACGACCTGGAAGCCTATGAGCGGCTCGGCTGCTTCGACGGGGACGGCCTTGCTCTCGGCGAACTCCTCGGGGGTGAGACGGAAACACCAGTCATGCGAGCGGTAGGTGACGTGGTGTGCGAACTCCGGATTGAGGATAGAGAGGGCCCCCAGACCGGCGGGCTCGACGATCCCCTCCCCCCAGCCACTCTCGGCTGCGGTCAGGAGGACCTGGGGGTCGGTCAGGCCACAGCCATTGTCGGTGACCATGAGGACGGGCCCGACGAGGTGGAAGTTGACCACTGTGGCCCCAGCGCGCAGGCTGTTCTGCAGCAGTTCCTGGAGGGCAGCGGCGAAGCCCCCGAAGAACCGGGGGATTTCCCGGAGCAGGCCAGGACCGAGGCGAGGCGTGACGGTGGTGGGCCGGGCAGGAAGGAGAGAAGTCATGCCTCCCTGCCTGCCCCGGTCACGGGGCGAGGGAGAGGCGGCTCAGCGGGTGAAGAGGGCGGAGCAGGCGATGGTCTGCTCAGGGTTATTCTTGGGCGCTTCGAAGCCGACAAAATAGACCTGCTTGGGGGCGAAGGATCCCGAGAGGGCAGCACTCCAGATGCCCTCGTCATCGCCGAGGGGGACGAGGGTGGTGATCTGCTCGCCGTCACCCCAGGCGCCGTAGGGAACGAAGAGAGACTCGTAATTGCTGTTGAAGCGCATGGCGGCGTACTCGGGGTCCATGTCGACCTTTTGGGCGATCACCTGGACGAACTTCCAGTTCTGGAGTTCGCCGATGCGCCCGTACTTCCAGCCGCTGCACGCGCAGGCGTTGAGGAGCGTACCCTTGATGGAGACGAGGCGAGCGACATGCTCGCTCATGGACCAGTCGAGTCGGGACGTGAAGGCGGTATTTCCGATGTTGCAGGCGCGGGGTATCTTCGGGTTTTCACCTTCTCAGGGTGAGTGCAAGCTCACTGGGACGTCACTCAGAAAGGAACGTTGGGGCGACGCGACCCAGTAAGAGAAGGCAACAAGCGTACCCTTCCCCGCTCTCCAACCCCTGGCATGCCTACGGCCGGGATAGTCGGCCCTATTCGAGCCGGAGCACCGATAATGAGTTCCAAAGCTTTGCCGGTTGATGAGGATGCAGACCAAGATGTCAAATATCGATCTGTATCAAGCCGCAGAACAGAACCAGCTGAGAACTGAGCCTTAGTCCACGTTCAGTTCAAGAATCTGTCCGCCACTCTGCTCGAAACGCGGCCAATAGGCGGCCGGGTGAAGCAGTTGATGGGGAAAGTACAGGCCAGCCGGAGTGACCGGCCCCCCGTCGAGACCCAGGAGCCGTTCCAGGGTCATGGCGACGCCGAGACCTGTCAGAGGCATCTGGCCTTCCGGATGAACCACAGCGTGACGAGTGCGCAGCGGCCGACCGTCCTGATCCTCGCCGCTGAGTTCAATCAGAATCTCTGTGGAGAAGGCCTCGCCGCGCCGCCGGGAAGAACTGACCCCCATGGCGACATGGAATTGCACGTTCGGCGCTCCAGTCGCTGTGGCCAGACCAACCACGTCGTAGGGAGAGTACGCAGTAGCTTCCATTTCTGTCCCATCCAGGGCGCGGAAGCTCGTCTTGATCTCATCGCCCATGCGCCACACATAAGCACCGTCCCGGCGAACAAGTGCTGCTGGCAGGGTCTGTGTCTGCCGTTCCCAGTCATCTGTCGCGGCTGGACCGGCAGCGTCGTGTTCGTCCAGCAATGCTCCAATGGTAATGTCGTGAATCCGGCTGAACGCTCTGGCGAATTCGAGCGTCGGAATTGACGTCGCGCCGACCAGCCACTCTGTACCGAGCACAACCGGAGCAGCCTCCGGCTGACGCATGTAGGCGGCCACTTCGGGAGCGATTTCGTTGATCCCTAGCGAGACACTGAGATGAGGAATGCGGCGCGACTGGGCAAAGTGGAGGGCGCCGCGGTGCTCGTCGCTCAATAGCACTGCGACCGCACTGACTTCACGGTGACCGAGCCCCAGATCCTGCGCGCTGAGGTCGAGGACGACGCCTTCTGCCCCACCCATTTTCTCCGCTACACGTTGTGCGTTGGCGAGGTTACGCCCACCGAGCAATAGAGGAATATCCGGGTGAGCCTGGCGTAGGGAGCGGGCGGTCCAGCGGCCTACATGACCAGAGCCGCCGACAAGTAAAATGGGAGCTGTTGACATACTGTGATCTCCTTCGTGTGCGAACCTACGAAGAGTAGATAGCACACGCAACCTACGAAAGGTAGGTTTGCGATCCACCGTGAAGGAGAGCTGAAACACACTTTGAACAGTCCGCACCCCTCGAAAGCTCGGCAGCGCCTCTCGAAAGGCGAACGTCGTCGCCAGCTCCTGGAGACGGCCCTGACGGTTGTGAAAGAAGAAGGGGCAGACCGGCTCACGCTAGCTCACCTCGCTACGCGGGCCGGAGTCTCCAAACCCGTGACGTACGACCACTTCGGGACACGCTCAGGCTTATTGATCGAGCTGTACAGATGGATCGATGCACAGCAGGCGGCGGCGCTGCGGAGTGCGATCACGGCCACCGCCCAGAGTACGGAGGAAATGGTCCAGGCCCTCGCGGACGCATACATTCACTGCGCCGCCGATACCAACGGAGAATTTTACATCGTCGGTGCAGCGCTCGCCGGAAGCGAGGAAAAAGCGATGGTCTATCAGGAACTCCTCGACAACAGCGTCCAGATATTCATCTCGGTGTTGGAGCCGCACAGCGCTCTGCCCCAGCAGCAACTGGAAGAACGGTGTGTCGGGCTGGTCGGCGCTGGAGAGGCCCTCTCGACCGCGCTCGTACGAGGCAAATACACCGAAGCACAGGCCGCTCAAGCTTTCGCCTCGATCATTCGGGGCGCGCTATGAGTTACCAAGAATAGGGGTGAAATCATGGCGCGAAACATGTTACAAGGGAGAGTATTGTAAGCCGTTTGGACTTTACTCTCCTTTCGCTTTCAACTGCTGTCTACTTGCTTAGTCGCTGGATCGCGCCATATATCCCCCAAAGCTGCTTGTTCGGCGATCAGGGTGCCGGCTTTGACCATCTGGCGGAGCATGTAGTACACCGCGCCCTTGGGAAGCCCAGTCAGGCGGCTGATCTTGGCACCCCAGAGTCGGTGTTCGGTTTCGAAGAGGGCGGGCCGCCCGGCGTGGAGACAGTCCAGAATGTGTCGCCGGTTCTGGCCGGGGCGGTGACGCGAGACGGTCGGTGGGGTGGTCAAGGACTCAGGAGGCTCGCTCGGGCTGGCCTCGCTGGTGCTAGGTGCCTGCACGGGCCCAGAAGAAGACGCTCAGGCCCCCGAGCACGAGGAGCCAGGGCGCGGGGCGTCGTCTGTAGTGGCGCAGCTGTGGGACGGCCCGCAAGGTCGGCTGCCGGGCGCGCACCTCTTCACGGAGCCGGGCCATGTCGGCGAGGTACTGCTCGCCTGCGGCGTCGAGGCGGGGGGTCGTCTGGGGGGCGGGCATGGAACCTCCTGGGAGACAAGGGGCGAGCGGACGACAAGCTAGACGAGGGTTCAGGGCGACTCCACGGGAGGACCGGTTACGCGCACCGCCGGGGGACTTCGGTCGGGGTCACAGTGAGGTGTCCTTGCCGGGTCTGCCGCCACTGCTGCAGGCGAAGCTGAGCGTCCCGGACGAACTGTTGCCATTGGGGCTCGGACAGTTGGCTGAGGGGGGTAGTGGTCGGTGGGGTCATGTGGATCCTCCTGGAATGGCTGGGGTCGCCCTGAGTTCGAGCGTACGGGCGGTTCTGGTTGGCACCTGGGACATGGGGGGTGCTTCAGGGCGCTCGGGGTAGAGCGTCCGGGCCAGGAACAGAGAGAACGCGATGGTCAGACCGGCGAGGAGCATGTCTGGGGCGTTCCCCAACGGGGGAGGGACACGGTACGGCCGGATGATGTGGGGACTGTCAGGGACTGGAGGGCGGGTCTGCTGTGGTCAAGCGGCATCTCTCTCGTCCTGTTCTGTTCTGGGCAGAACGGGGTAAACTGGGAGGGATGACGGGTCCTGCACTTCCCCAGGCGTTGGAGGTTCTGCAGCGAGTCTGGGGGTACAACGAATTTCGGGGCGTGCAGGGTGACATCGTGCGGACGGTCGCCGAGGGTGGGAATGCCCTGGTCCTCATGCCCACCGGCGGGGGCAAGAGCTTGTGCTACCAACTGCCCAGCCTCCTGCGGCCTGGGGTCGGGATCGTCGTCTCGCCCCTGATCGCGCTGATGAAGGACCAGGTGGACACGTTGCGCCAGCTGGGCGTGCGGGCGGCATACCTGAACTCGACCCTCTCCCCTGCGGCTGCCCGGACGGTCGAGCAGGCCGTCCTCACGGGGCGTCTGGACCTGCTCTACATTGCGCCCGAGCGACTCCTTCTGCCCCGTACATTGGAGTGGCTGCACCGGGCGCAGATTGCCCTGTTCGCGGTGGATGAGGCGCACTGCGTCTCTCAGTGGGGGCATGACTTCCGGCCGGAGTACCAGCAGCTCAGCGTCCTGACGGCGGAGTTTCCTGAAGTGCCCCGGATCGCGCTGACGGCGACGGCCGACGACCGGACCCGGGCAGATATTCGGCAGGTTCTCGGGCTTCAGCGGGCCCCGGAGTTCGTCTCCAGCTTCGACCGGCCGAACATTCAGTACCGGGTCGCCGACAAGTCGACGCCCAAACAGCAGTTGCTGGAGTTCATTCAGGCCGAGCACCTGGGGGATGCGGGGGTTATCTACTGTCTCTCCCGGCGATCGGTGGAGGAAACGGCGGAGTGGCTCCAAGAGCAAGGCCTGCCGGTGGTGGCCTATCACGCCGGGATGCCCCCACAGGATCGGAGCCGAGCGCAGGAGCGCTTCCTGAACGAGGAAGGGCTGATCGTGGTGGCCACGGTGGCGTTCGGCATGGGGATCGACAAGCCGAACGTGCGGTTCGTGGCGCACCTCGATCTGCCCAAGAGCATGGAGGGCTACTACCAGGAGACGGGTCGGGCCGGGCGTGACGGCCTGCCGAGTACCGCCTGGATGGTCTATGGCTTGGCCGACGTGGTGAACGTGCGCCGGATGCTCGCGGACAGTGACGCGCCCGAGGACGTGAAGCGCATCGAGGCGGGCAAGCTCGATGCCCTGCTGACCTACTGCGAGGCGGCGACGTGCCGGCGGCAACTGCTGCTCTCCTACTTCGGGGAGACGCTCCCAGAGCCCTGTGGGAACTGCGATGTGTGCCTGAACCCGCCCACGGTGCGGGACATGACCCAGGAGGCACAGATGGCGCTCTCGGCGGCGATTCGAACGGGAAACCGGTACGGGTCGGCGTACCTGACGGACATCCTGTTGGGGAAGGACAACGACAAGAACAAGCGGCATCGGCACTTGCCCACCTATGGCGTGGGGAAGGGCCACGACGTGAAGGTCTGGCGGAGCGTGCTGCGGCAGCTGGTGAGCCTGGGGTACCTGACGGCCGGGCCGTACCAGGGGCTGATGGTGACCGGGCGGGCCCGGGGCATTCTCCGGGGAGAGGTACAGCTGCTGCTGCGCGAGGACACCGTGAAGCCTCGTACGTCTAAGCGCGAGCGGGCGCAGGCGACACGGGTGGCGATCGGCGCCCACGACCGGCCGCTGTTCCTGGCCTTGCGGGCGTGGCGAGCGGAGCGGGCCGGGCAACTGAAGGTGCCGCCCTACGTGATCTTCAGTGACGCGACGTTGAAGGCGGTCGCGGAGTTGCGCCCCGGCAGCCTGCAGACGCTGAGCACGATCAGCGGAATCGGGGAGCGCCGACTAGCGGAGTACGGGTCGGAGGTGTTGCGGATCGTGCGCTCTGGGGTGCACGAGGAGCAACGGCGGCCGCGGGGGACCGTGCAGGCGCATGAGTTTGGCCTGGTGCCCCAGGACATCACGTGGGAGACCCTCGCAATGCCTCGGTTATCAGAGACGCCCCCGCCACTGCTGACCGTGCAGGAGGAAGTGCGGGTTCCGGTAAAACCCGAGCGTCCTGTGGAACGCGCTCAGGTGGAGGCGCCGCCCGCTGTGGTCACTGCACCTGTGGAGCCCGGTGTTGTCCGTGAGGTGCAGCAGGAGCGAACTCCTCCGGCTCCGACGGCATTAGCATCTCCAACGCTGCCGTCTCCCGCGCTGGCGCCAGCGGCCCTCAAGGCGTCTATCGAACCGCCCGAGGTCAGTGGCCCTCAGCCACATCCGGCCGTGATGACGGCCTTACAGGAGTTGCGGCGGGAGCTGGCGCGAGAGACAGGGTATGCGGCGTATGTCGTGTTCCCGAATGCCACGCTGACAGCCCTGGCGACCCGCTTGCCGCGCACGATGGCTGAACTGGTGGGCTTGCCTGGACTGGGGGCAAAGCGGATCGAGGCGTACGGGGAAAGCATGCTCGACGCGATCAATACGGAGTTGGATGATTGAGCGCTTCGTTGCTCGCCACTGTGAAGCCAAGTGATCATCTCTAGCCTCAGCAGTATGCCCATGAATGATCAACTCTAGGAACAACCCATCAGATCAAGAAGGGCCGTAGACACCCGGTGGGCTCATTCTAGACCTTACCAACGTAGTTGACTGCAATCAAAAACTTGAGTGTTTCTGTGATCTCGCCTGATGGACTTCTCTTCACTACAGTGATGATCCCTGTACCAATGCTCGCTGCTTGAAAAGTAAAGGTCTGCGTGCCTGGCGCCCCAATCAAGCCACTCCGTCCATTCTCCTGCGTGCTCCCAGTCTGTTTCAAGACGTTCTGGCCCAGGGTAGGCTGGATTTCGTAGCGGTAGCCCGTCGTCAGATTCGCGGGGAACCGCAGGGTGATTGTGCTCCCCACCACGACAGCTGTTGTTCGCTGAGCATCGGCAGGTGTCAACGTCACCGTCTGGGTCGGTGTCGGAAAGGGGACAGGTGCGGCTGTGTCCTGGCAATTGGCGGCCGTTGTCAGTCCTCTCTCCTGCAGATTGCCCTGTGATCCACGGGTCCACCACGTGCGGGCCCCGTCACTGTAACGGGCTCCATCTGCGGAGACCGTGAGTGGCAGGGTCAACATTCGATTGGTCAGGGTCAGCGTGACCTGATTCTGGTTGCCATAGAAGGCTTGTAGAGAAATGTCATTGTCACAACGGTACGTCACCAACTGTGCTGGAGCGGAAAGTGTGGGCGCACAGGCGCTCAAGAGGAGTCCAGCACTCAAAATGACCGAGGAGAAGTGGGTTTTATTCATTATCGATCCCTTCGGAATGCCAGTGTAGAAGTGATCACCCTAACAATCCTGGGATTGAAGGAGAGAGTGGATGTATAGCTGTTGATCGGCTTTGAAACCCATGACACGCTTCTCTGATTTGATCACACGTCGATAGTCGACCTACTGGTGATCTCGTCAAGAACCGTCGCGAAGAAGCGGTGGTGGGGTGTGCCGTCAACGCTCCTTTTGTGGATACGCGAACTGACTCTATGTCACGTTGTCTGACATGAACGGCACAGATCCCGGGGCCGGAACTGAGATCTGCAGCGTGGGCCGCACTCTCCAAAGGCGACGTTGATTCCCCTGCTGGGGGGCTGACCGAACGGTTTGCGTCGCCTGTGCTGAGGCGAAACGAAGCGAGATGTGTCCGGGGCGCCGTCCAGACGGCGCCCATACGGATCGGTCCTCCAGACCCATGCATCTGAAACTCCCTCCCGTACTCTTTATTGCCAAATGAAAGAAAGATGTTTGGTCCAAATAGCTAACCTTAATCATGCTCTCAAAGCAGCGTCAACTGACTCTCAGACTTTCCCTCCTCACCACGCTGCTTTCCCTCACTTCCATCGGCGCCTCACAACAGGCCAGCAGCGACGCTGCACAGCGCGTCGTCCAAACCGATAAAGGCGCCGTTCAAGGCACCGTCAACCCCGCGCCCCCTGGACCGGCACGCTCGACGCCACCCAATACAAGAGTGGCTGCCCCCAGGTCGCCCGCTACGGCCTGACCGAAGCCGGCTACAACGAGGACTGCCTCTACCTCAACATCACTGCCCCCATCACTAAGACCACACCCCAGAAGAAACTCCCGGTCGTGGTCTGGATGTACGGCGGCGCCTTCGTCGGCGGCTCCACCGCCCTCTACCCCCTCGAGAAACTCGCCCGCGAGGGTCAGGTGCTCGTCGTCTCCATGAACTACCGCCTCGGTGTCTTCGGCTTTATGGCTCACCCCAACTTCGATGCCGCCGCCAACGGCAGCCTCGGCCTGGAAGACCAGCGCGCCGCCCTGCGCTGGGTCCAGAAGAACATCACTGCTTTCGGTGGGGATCCGGACAACGTCACCATTGCTGGCGAATCTGCTGGCGCCGCCTCCGTCTGCATGCACCTGATCGCCCCCGAGGAAACGAAGGGGCTCTTTCAGAAGGCCATCATTCAGAGCGCCGGCTGTGTCCACCCCTTCAAGACTGTGGCCGAGAACGGCAAGACGGGCGAGAAGGTCGCTGCCCTGGTGGGCTGTAACGACGCCGCTAAAGCTCTCGCCTGTATGCGGGCTGTCCCGGTCAAGACCCTCCTGGAAGCTGGGAGCAAGGTCGCGGGTGCAGACATCATGACCTTCGTCCCCAGCATCGGCTCCAAGGCTCAGCCCCGTCAGGGCCGGGAAGCCTTCGCGACGGGTCAGATCGTCCGCGTGCCCATCCTNGACATCATGACCTTCGTCCCCAGCATCGGCTCCAAGGCTCAGCCCCGTCAGGGCCGGGAAGCCTTCGCGACGGGTCAGATCGTCCGCGTGCCCATCCTCAACGGCGGTAACCGTGACGAGCTCCGCCTGTACGTCGCCTACGCCATCCAGGCCGGGGACAAGATCACGCCGGAGAACTACCTGGCCCATCTCGAAGCGGTGTACGGGGACAAGGCCGCCCAGGTCATGCGGGAGTACCCGCTGAGCGCGTATTCCTCCCCCGCCACGGCCCTCGGCACGGCGACGTCGGACTACTCGCCGCTCGTCGCGCTCAACAACTGCGACTACCTCGAAACGGCGAACCTGGGTTCGGCCTATACCCCGGTCTACCAGTACGAATTTGCGGACGCCACGGCGCCTGAAGTCACCCCGAACCCTGGGTTCGAGATGGGCGCGGTGCACTCGGCCGAGTTGCCATACCAGTTCCCGGGCTTCTCGAACACGACGAAGCTCGATGGCCCGGCGCTCTCGGCGCCCTCACAGCGTCTGGCGGATCAGATGATGGCGTACTGGACGAGTTTCGCCCGGACAGGCACCCCGCAGGCGTCGCTGCTGCCGGCCTGGACGCCTTTCAAGTCTGCCAATCAGGTGATGCGGTTCGCGCCGGACAACGTCTGGAACTTCGATGCGGGCGCCGCGCACCACTGCGCGTTCTGGCAGGGCCTTTACCCGGACCGCCTCAGCCTGTACTAGGTGCGCCCCGCGTTCTCGACCCTTTTTCACCCCTCTTGTCCACCAATCAAAGGAACGAACATGTCCCCCATTCGCAGCAGCATGGCCCACCTCAAGACCGTCAACGCCCGCCTCGTCACGACCCTGATGGCCGGCGCGCTCGTCCTCAGCTTCCCGGCCCAGGCCTGCACCCGTATTGCCTACGAAGGGCTCGATGGCATGGTCGCGGTCGGCCGCAGCATGGACTGGGTGGAAAATCCTCAGTCCAACATGTGGGCCTTCCCCAAGGGGATGCAGCGTGCGGGGGCGTCGGGACAGAACTCGCTGCGGTGGACTTCGAAGTACGGCAGCGTCATCACGAGCATGTACGACTTCTCCACCGTGGACGGCATCAACGAGAAGGGCCTGAGCGCGAATGTGCTGTACCTGGGGGTCGCAGATTACGGGAAGCGCGATGTCGCCCGTGAGGGACTCTCGGTCACTGCGTGGGGCCAGTACGTGCTGGACAACTTCGCGACGGTGAAGGAAGCGGTCGACGCGCTGCAGGCCGACAAGATCCAGATCACCACCCGGCAGGTGCCCACGGCGATCGGTCCGGTCGATGCGGTCGGCCACCTGGCGATCACGGACCGTACGGGGGACTCGGCGGTCTTCGAGTACATCAAGGGGAAACTGGTGATCCATCACGGCCACGAGTTCAACGTGATGACCAATGATCCGACGCTGGATCAGCAACTGGCGGTGAACGACTACTGGAAGCCGCTGAACGGGGCGTTCCTGCCGGGCACCGAGAACTCGGCGGAGCGGTTCGTGCGTGCGGACTACTACCTGCGGAATGTGCCGAAGTCGGGGGATTTCCGGCAGGCGCTGGCGGATACGTTCAGCATCATCCGGAATGCGTCAGTGCCGTTCGAGCCGATCGGGAAGGATCACCCGAACCTGGATCCGACGATGTGGCGCACGGCGAGTGACAACAAGAATCTGACGTACTACTTCGAGTCGACGACGAGTCCGAACGTGGTGTGGGTGTCGCTGGGGTCGCTGGACCTGAGTGCGAAGGGGAAAGTGAAGCGGCTGGAGTTGACGGGGAAAGCGATTCTGAGCGGGGACGTGTCCGGCGGGTTTAAGGACGCCAAGGCATTCGCCTTCCTCGAAACCGGTCAGTAAGCGACGTGCTCCGGGCGTCCCCTGGGATCGTCACGACGTTGATCTCTGGGGACGGCGCTCAGCTTCAGTTCCCCTTCCGCCGAATCTTCTTTCCTGATGAGTGCCCTGCCCTTCTCCCGAGGTTTTGAATGAAAAAAACGCCAATCCTGCTGACGGTGACGTTAGCGCTGAGCCTGATGTCGTGTGGACAGTTCCCCGCGGTTTCCGTTCCTTCGACCACGCCGCCGAACACGACGACCCCAGTGGGAGGCGGATCACTGGCCTGGCGAATTTGCACGCGCCGCTGGCCAACTCGTCGGTGTCGCTGTACAACGCGAAGGGCGAGGTCATCCTGACGGGAACGACGTCGGCGATGGGGGTCGTGAAGCTGGTGGCGAAGGAGAGGATTGACCTCCCTGATGCTCGGGACGGCCACGCACTGCGCATCGTTCTGAAAGGGGGCACGCTCCATAACGCGGCGTTCGAGGGGGAGTTGGCTGCTGAAATGCCAGTCTGGGACGATCGGGGCTTTCACGTTAATGCCGTCACCAATCTGATAGCGGTGTACCTGAAGCAGAATCCGGGTCTGTCGCATGCCAGTGCCAGTCGCCGGGTGGAGTCGTTCCTGGGGATGCCGTTGACGGATGGGCAGTACGTGTCTGTGGGGAGTTACGCGTTCTCGCATCAGAAGTTTATGTCTGCGGCCGGAAATAACTTGAGTGGGTTCACGCAGCAACTCGCGAATGAGATGCAGGGAGGAACGGCGCAACATCTGTTCCGTGCGCAGTCGGTGTCTGCGTCCCATCCAGTTCTTGGGGCTGTTTCGACAGATATGGTCGCTAACATTGCGGCAGATGCGGCGAAGGCATTGGCGCAGGTGACTGGGGGGCCGTTGGCGGTCTTTGGGGTCACATCGCTTCTGCAACTGACGGGGTTCAACAGCTTCTTCGGGGATAAGACGGCGGCGCAGCTGGCTGAGATTTCTAATCAACTGAGAGAGATCAAGAATCAACTGATCGAACTGAATAGCAAAGTCGATGCGCTGAAGAGCGAGGTCGATGCGCTCGGGAAGAAAGTGGACCTGGCTGATTATCACGGCAATATGGCGCAGCTGGATAACTATGCGAGCCAGATTCATACGTCGTACCTCACACTTATTCAGTTGAATGAGGCGATGATTGATAGGGCAACTGCGACAGAGCCAGCTGCCCAGGCGCTTCTGGACAAACAGATTCAGCAGTACGGCGCCAGACTGAAGAGCGATAACCTCACATTGAGTGCGGCGCTCCTGTATCTGCCTGAACATCCAAGCCAAGATGGGATTGAACCTAATGCGAATAACTTCTCAGGATTCGCGAACAAGCTTCTCGGGAATGAAGCCATTGGTGTTGCAGGCCTGATTCCCCAGTGGAGCAAGCTGGTCAGGGGCAACAGCAAGGTCTTCTACACGCAGAATGAGGCGCAACTGGTTCAGCAGCAATGGGATTATCTGGATCATATTCTGGCGGAAGGGATGACCTTGAAGATCAACATGCTGATGGGTACAGATCAGCCGGTCGTTGCTCAAGATTCCTTCCATGCCTGGATGCAGGAGCGGACCTATCTGTACAGTCAGGTGAAAGGGGGTGTGGTGCAGCCCCAGCCGCTGGTTGTTCCGCTTGTCGATCCCTTCCTGCTGACGACGAAGAATGTAACGTACGCCCCTACTCCTCATATATTGCCGGCGAATACGGTAATTGATCAGGAGTGGAAGACGGATAAGGATAGGCCGGGTTATACGATGTATCGGACGGCGTCGGATGGTCAATCGCCTTTGTTGCCTGATTATACCATTTCTAATAATATGCCTAAGATTGATAATGATATGAGTAAAATCAATCAAGTCTATACGGAAGCTCGTGCCAAGGCTACTGAGGATACTTTGTTGAGTGGTTGGTTTTTGCCGGATGTTGTCTATAGTGGTGTTGGTCTTGATGATCCTTTGCCTAGTTACAAGGCTGGAGCACGGTATTGTTCAACGGATTTTTACGGCACTAGGGACTTCTATCGGGAATATACTCTGACGTCTACTACAGATTGGAATATCGTATTGCCTCTTCAGCGAGATATTGCTGATTTAAATAGAAAATTAAAAGATGCTGGTGGAATTAAGAGTGTGGGTTTCCAATCTCAGGGTAAGATATTTGCATCGGGTCTTCATTGTAAAGGTTTTCCCGAGCTTGGCGAGGTAGTAAAGGATTATTACACTGGCGGAGACTGGGATAGAGCGAGAATAGCATTCAAGACAAGCGTTGTTGCTGATTATAATTATAATACTCTAAAAGACTGGGATAGCTTAGGGGTATTCATTGTAGGTCGAAATGTACTAGACGGTGATACTGGAGAAGAAAAGGTAATTCAGTATGATAAGATGCCATATGGCCTTATGGACATAGATGCCGCATACGAGGCAAGTGGTGAGGGTTGGAAATCTCTTGCGGAGAGATATAAAAGGTATTTGTTTTTTGCTTATAATTATCGATTTGTCTTTCCAGAAAACGCTTTGAAGTCTACTAAAAATATGGATTTCTTCTTAATGCGCAGAACAAATGGGATAGATGCGAACAAGAATTATTACTGGTACTAATTGTTCTGGTTAATATAAGTAACTTAAATTAATTACGAATTATTTAGAACGGTCTTGTATATCAAGGCCGTTTCTTTAATTATTTTGATTTCTGTCTCCAACACAAGAGAAGCATGTCAGTCGGAAATCACTCTCCCTGCGGGGAATGCCGGAAGTCGTTCGCGCTGAACAACGCCGGAGCTGCGGCACGGTCGAGCCACTCCCCAATCTCCCGGAGGCCACGTTCCACCGACCTGAAGGCAACGTACGTGCCATCGCAGCTGTCCGCGTGCGTGAAGCTCAACGCCTGAATCCGCTGCGCGCTGTTCACCCGGCCGACGTGCGTCCGCAGGCCTTCCTCGTGCGCGCGGGCGAGCAGCGTGGCGCCCCATCGCCGGCGCCAGGGATCATTCCCACCCAGGAACGCGACCTGGGCACCTACGGGAAACGCTTCGTTCTCGGCCCCATCCTGGAGCACATAGGCCAGGGGCAACGGGATGTCAGTCAACTCGCGGGCATAGTGCGTGAAGACGTTCAGCGTGGCTTCTGCATCGTGGATGACGTCCGGGACGACCAGAAAGTGACAGGTCGCCGCCCAGGGCTCGAGGCGCTGGATCTGCGCGAAGTACAAGTCCTCGTCGAAGCCGTACTTGCTCACGGCCCCGCAGTCACTGGCCCAGGCTCGCCCGGCGGTGATGCTGCCTAGTCCACTGACCCGTGGGCCAATCATGACGCCGATCCCAGGATGGGCCTTCAGGGCGTCGAGGTCGGAGTTCGTCGAGGCGAAGTACCGCATCAGCTCGCCGCCGCCAGGGGTTGAAGGGGGACTGAGCGTGCGGCCCTCCAGGCCAGGAAGTGCCCCGCCTCGCGCTGGATGGTTTGCGCGAGCTCCGGAACACTCAGGGACCAGAGGGGCCACTGATTCGGGTGGGGGTAGCGGTTGTCCTTCCCCGTCGAGTTCTCGAATCGCCACATGATGGCCGTGCCACTTGGGCTCACTCGTCCACTCGTGCCGGAGGCGAAGATTTCGACCATCACGATCAGCCCCGTGTCGACCTGCAGGTGCAGCGCGATGCCGCCCGCATTCCACGTCACGGCGCGGGGGCGGCCCTCAGCCACGGGATAGCCCAACGCCTTCGCCAGACGTTTGAGGTAGCGGAGGCTGTCGGCTTTGAAGGCATTCTTGGCCTCCTCGTCGTAGGAGATGCACCCGCGCGCACTGCCGTAGGTGCCCAGGAGCACATCGCCTTTCTGGTTGCGCGCCTGGCGCTGGGCGTGAGCCGTGGCACGGGTCCGCCAGGCCTCCCCTTCCGGGGTCGTGAACATCGGGGAAAGAGGCGAGAGGTGCTTGAGAAAAGCCGGACTGACTTCACAGGGCGTGGGCCCCTGCTGCTCGCGCTGTACCGGCCCCAGGGCGAGATCATGGCCGAAGGGTCGGGTCGGCAGGACAGAGAGTTCGACCACAAAGGCCTGCGTGAGTCCCTGACGCGTGACCGCGAGATAGGCGACGTCGCCATTGATCTCGAGTGCGGCGATGTGGCTCTCGGGCTGCTTGCGCTTCTCGAAGTACGTGCTCAGTGCATGTGGGGTGTCGCCGTCCGTAGCCAGGGTTTGCATGCCATGACAACTCCCCCCGCGAGGGGGGGAGGGTCAACTCAGGAGGTCGAAGGCGTACCAGGTCGGGGGGAGGGGAGCAGGTCGCGCATCACCTGGAGTACCCGTTCTTCCCCCACCACCCGCAGCAGCTGTCGTCCCGGCTGGGCGCCGCCCTGCTGCAAGAGCGGCTGAATGCGCCCGAGCGTGTCCGGACTCAGTTCGGCGAGTAGGGGGCTATGAGCCCAGACCAGCGTGTCTCCCACGACGGCGAGCTCCAGTTCCGGCCAGGCGGCGCGCAGGCCTTCGAGGGCGCCAGGACCGGGCCGCAGGAGGTACTTCCCCTCTCCCCCGAGGAGGGCGCTGATCACGCCCCCCAAGAAGGCCAGACTGGCGAAGGGCACGCCCCCAGCGAGGAGCTGGTCATTCCCGGCTTCGAGGGGAAAGCCCCGAGTCAGGCGGTCGCGGACGGTGCTCAACGCGCTGAGCGCCACCTGCACCGGTTCGGTGGAGGCGCCCAGGCCCTGCTCCAGAGCTTGGGCGGGGAGGATGCGCAGCGCGCCCGTCTCGGTGCGGACCTGGAGGTTGAGCCACCGACGAGGCGCGGCCCTGGCCTCCTCGAGCACGTAGCCCACGACGGTGGCTGTCCCCCCTTCCGGGAGGGACACGACGGCGTTGACATGGGGGATGGGCGGTGCAGCGTCCCAGAAGAAGACTTCCTGGATCTCCTCAAGCGTGGTGAATCGGCGGTCGTTTGGCATGCTTGCTCCTTTGAGAAGGCCGCTGTGGGCCGGATCTCCGAGACAACGGGGCCGCCCCGAACCAGGGAAGGTTCGGGGCGGGGAGGGGGCGATCTACGCCCGTGGGGGTTGGATGACGCCGAGGACGATGCAGCGGACGTCAAAATCCGTGACGGGATAGGGATAGAACGGCTGGGCGATCTCCCGCGCCAGAGCAACGGCGTCTCGAAAGTGTTGCCGGGCGGCGCCACGCAGGGCCTGCTGTTGCCCCCGGGCGGCGGTGCGGGTGGCCTGTTGCGCCTGCTCGGAGGCCTGCACCGCCACGCGCACCTGGGGGCCGATCACCGCATGGGTGCGCACGGCCCGAATGGCACGCTCGCGGGCCTCCCAGGCATTCCAGCCCCCGGTCTCTTGGTGTTGATGCACCCGCCCATGACCTTCCGGGGGGACGTTCCCCCGGAGAGGGTCCTGCGCTTACGCCGCCTGTGCGGGACTGGCCACGCTCTCCACGACCTCCGCCCCCAGCACGCGGGCCACGAGCTGCAGCAGCCGGGCGTGCAGCTTCGGGCTGGCTGTCGTCTGCTTGGTCTTGTCGAGCACGCTGTCCACGGCCGAGAGCACGATGACCTGCTGCACCACCTGCACGCCGTCCACGGTCTGCACCTGGAAGTGCATCACCGTCTCCTTGCAGATCAGGCGGCTCATCAGGCCGAAGCTGTCCTCCGGATTCACCAGTTCCACCCGCTGCCCACTCAAGGACAGGCTCACCACCAGTTCCGGGTCGCGCGGGCAGACCTTCTTCGCCCGGCGGCTGTCCACCACGTACACCTGCAAGGCGTCGCTCAGGGCAATGCGCGGGACCTCCAGCGCGGCCGCGGCCTGGTAGAGCCCGGCGTCCGTGTTCGGCGTGAAGTCCGTGGCCCGCATAAGCTGGCTGCCCGTGAAGGTGCGCGATTCGCCCTTCTCGCTCGTCGCCATGATGACCCCCGTCGTGACCTGCCGCACGGTGAAGCGCTGATAGTCGGCCTTGAAGCTCAGGCCCTCGTGGACCGGCAGCAGCCCGAACCAGAAGATCTCACCGGTGTAGTCCACGAGCCGCGCCAGAGGGAAGTCCCCCATCTGCTTCAGGGCCGTCACGCGCTGATCGAAGACGCCCCGCGCCACCCGGACGCGCACGTGGTCGTTCGCGGTCAGCCCGTACTTGCGGCGCCGGCCCTTCTCGTAGCGCTGCTGCACGACGTCCCGGGCGTTCAGGGCCGCCGCGAGGCTTTCGAGCTGACGCTCCAGGGCAGCGCGGCCGGTCCGTTCGGCGAGTTCCGTCTTCTTGGAGAGGATCTGCGCCCGGGTGGCCTCCACGTCGTCGCTCATGAGCAGCGCCATTTCCTCGCCGGAGAAGCCCTGCCCGGAGTTGCCGAGTTCGTCGATCTCACTGTCCCACAGCTGCGAGAGCCAGGACTTCTTCCCGGACATGATCGTGTAGGTCAGGGTATCGAACGAGCCGCGCATGAGCAGGTAGACGTTGCGGAGCTTGTCCACCGTGTTGCCCTGCCGCGCACCGCGCCCGACCCGCTGGCGGATCTCCTCGAAGTTCCAGGGCATGTCCGCATTGATGATCAGGCTCGTGCCCACCTGGAGGTTGAAGCCCTGGCCGAGCACGTCCGTCCCGAGGATGAGGGTGAGGTCGCCGTAGTTGTAGTCGTCCTCCAAGTCCTGGCGCTCCACGCTGCTCTTGTGGGTGTCGCTGGAGACGATGGCAATCTCCTGGGCGGGGTAGCCGGCCGCGACGAGCGTGTTCTTCAGGCGGGTGAAGGCGCCCTGTTTCTCGCCGATGCTGAGGAACACCAGGCCCTTGCCGCCGGTCGCGCGGTTCTCCAGGGCGAGTTCGGCGATGCGCTCGAAGCGGGGGTTGGGCCCGGCGACATTGAGCAGTACCGGGTCGATGGAGAGCTTGCGCATCTCCCACTGGATCGCGAAGGGGTGGTTGGGTCCCTTGGCACGCGCGTCGGCGTTCCGGGCCCGCTCGCGCAGGCTGGTGTAGAGGTGCGCCTGCTCGGCACTCATGTCGATCATCACCTCGTCGACTTCCGCCGTGGGCACCGCCAGGGGCTGCCCGGTGCCAGTCACGACCTCGGGATCGCCGTACGTCCGGCTGATCACGTGGTTGGCGATGATGTGACGCAACTCCCGCAGACGCCGGAAGCCGGTCACGCACGGCTTGACGTCGACGCTGCCGTCCATGCCGGTGATGATCTGCGGCTCGATCTTGAGGTACTGATCCATCAGGGCTTCCCCCGTGGGCAGACCGTAAGAGGGCAGGGCGTCCGTGACCATGCTCAGCATGGCGCCGATCTCCAGGGGGCTGTTCTTGACCCAACTGGCGGTGAAGGCGAAGGTGCTGCCCCCCCGCTCGCGGATGTAGCGCCCCTTATGCAGGGCATCGAGTGAGCGCTGTGACTCGCCCCCAGCCCCCAGGAAGCGGGGCGTTTCGCCAAAAACGGCCGGAGGGGATGCCAAATTCTTCAGCCCATGAGCCTCATCGTGCCCGAGGAAATCGCAGCCCAGGACCTCGAAGCACAGGTCGCCCGGCCGCGCGACGTTCACCCGGCTCATCATGGCGCCGAAGACCCCGAGCTGGCGGACCAACTCCTGGTGGCGGCCGCGGCGGGGCTGGCCCTCGAAGGCATCCTGCGTTTCGAGGTTGCGCAGGTACTGTGGGTCGTCCATGATCAGCCGCTGGCGGTTCTCACGGAGCATCGGCAGGCTGGTCAGCGCCTCCCGACTCATGATGATGAGGTCCACCGTGCCGGCCGCCAGGGAGGCGATCTTGGTCTTCTTGACCGCAGGGGTGTCCTTGGTCCAGGCCTCGATGCGCTGCCCGTCCTTGAGCATGTAGGAGCCGTCGCGCTTGCGCTTGTAGACGACCTGGCCCTTCTTGTCGTGGCGCACGCTCATCCCGACCGTGACGATGTTCCAGCTCGGGTAGGCCTCACGGGCGTTCGTCGCCCAGTTGCTCACGAGCCCGGCGGGGACGCTGATGATGGGACGGGAGGCCCGGCCGCACATCTTGAGGTAACCGATGAGCAGCAGCATCTCGATGGTCTTCCCCAGACCGACGTCGTAGTTGTTGACCATGCCCGGAGTCATCGCCATGGTGCGCACGTCCATGAGCTGGTACGGGTGCGGGGTCTTGCCCTGATAGCCGGCGATGGCCAGGGGGCGCGTGCTGCCCTGGGCGCGGAGCGTGGCGCCACGGGCGAAGGTGTAGGCGTCCTCGACGAGTTGCGCGAAGGCGCTCTCCGGCAACCAGGCCTGGAAGTGGCGGGTGACCTGCGCTTCGTACTGCCGGGCGTCCTCGATGGCCAGGGTACGGGCGGCCGTGTACTCTTCCTTGCTCATCTCCTTGGCACCGCGAATGGTCTCGACCTCAGTCTTGTGGTTGAGGAAGGCCTCGAGCGCACGGCTCTGATCGAAGTCGAAGGCGCTGCGGGCTTGGACGAGTTCGTCGCCGGCACTGGCGCGGACGCTGAGCTTGACGGCGCCGCGGGTGCGCTCGACGTTGAGCAGGGGCTTGCCGTTCTGCGCGGCATCGAGATAGGCGTTGACCCAGGCCTCGAGTGCAGCGACAGGGAGGACCGGGTCGCGGGGGGAGAGGTTCAGGTCCGCGACGGGGGTGCGGCGCACGCGGGTCATGAACTCGTCGGCCTGGGCGAGCAGCGTCTCGCGGCGGTGGCCCGTGAAGGCCCGGGCGAGATCGCGGGCTTCTCCGGAGCGGAGGATGGCGTGGCCGGCGTAGTAGAGGCCGGGTTCGATCCAGCGCTCCCCATCGAAGGCATAGTGCTCGGTGAGGAACACGGCCGCCTCTTCCACGCTGACTCCGGCGTAATCGCTGAGCGTGTCCTCGGTGAGGGCCAGCAAGTCCGCCAACTGTCCGGCCACCTCTTCGATGCCTTGACCGGTGATGGGCAGGCGCACGTCGACGTCATCGGGCAGGTGCAGCTCACCCGACTCGGTGATGTGGCTCAGCAGGAGGGAGAACAGCGGGTAGGCGTCCACCAGGCGGAGGAACCGCTGGCGGTTGAAGTTGCCGTGCTGACGAACGTAGGCCTGGAAGCGGGCCTGCACCAGGGCCCGGCGACGGGGGGTTTCCACCCGGCCGGCCGTGCGGGCGTGCAGGTAGCTTTCCAGCGTCTGGGCCAGCTCGGCGGCGTGAAAGACGCGCGGGTCGGCGAAATCGTCCGTCACCTGCCACGCGCCGAGGCGGAAGCAGTACCGGCGGTCGGTGCTCAGGGTGCCCTCGGCGATCGGGAAGAACTGGGCCTCCTCACTGGCCTCGAAGAATGCCTGGGCCGCTGGGTCACCGTGCAGGCTGCGCACCGTTTCGATCATGCTGCGCAGGGTGATGGGCGCCGACTTCCGGGCGGCCTGAAGCTGGGTGACGATGGCCGAGGTGTCCGCACGCACTTCCCCGCGGAGGGCGGGCTGACCGAATCGACCGGTGGTGAAGTCGGCGCGGACGCGGCCGAGGTGGTTGGCTTGCAGATTCAGGGTCAGAGCGTGGGTCCACTCCCCATCCGTTTCGGTGCTCTGGACGAGCCCCTTGCCCTCGCTGAAGCCCTGAACGAGGGTCTGATGGGTCATGTCCGGGCAGTGACGCAGGAGCATTTCCGTGAGCTGGGTGTCGGTGTGCAGGGCGCACCCCTCGGCGACCCCGACGTCGTGGCGGCGCAGGACGAGCAGGACCTTTGTGACGCCCGCGCCCGCCTCGCGGAACGCCCCCTCGGGCACCACGACCGCGTGCAGGGGCAGTGCCTGACGGAGCAGGGCGGCCCGCCAGTCCCGGTGACGCTGGCCGTGCAGGACGCTCAGGGGGAGGAGGGCAACGACCGTGCCGCCGTGCATGACGCGGCGCAGGGTCTGGGTCATGAAGTACCGCTCGCTGCGCACCTCATCTCGTTCGTGCAGATCGCGCGTGGCGCCCCGATTGCCGAACGGGGGGTTGAGCACCGCTAGGTTGAAGAGCGGGTCACTGGAACGGGTGTTATAGGACTCCATCGCCATGACGTGCACGGCCGCGTGGGGATGCAGCAGCTGCGCGGCGCGGCCGGCGACCGGGTCGAGCTCGACCCCTGTGAGGTGCAGGCCAGCAGGTGCCTGCGCGAGGAGACCGCCGTTGCCGCAAGAGGGCTCGAGGGCACGGACGGGTTTCTTGAGATCGTCGAGCTTCTGTCCCAGGCAGGCGAGGGTCCACATCAGGGCCCCGATCTCGCCGGGCGTGTAGAACTGGTCGATGCTCTCGCTCTGGTCGCCGAGACCGCCCGTGCTGCTGTACGCGCGCAGGATGTTCAGGTCCGGCTCCGGGGCGAGGATGGCCTGCCGGGCGAGGGCATTCGCCTGCAGTCGGGCAGCCACCTGCCCACCGGTCGCTTCGACGCCGTACGCCAGCCCCTCGGGGGCGGGGGCAGGCTGCGTTTCGCTCACCACGTCAGGCGAGGCCTGCGCGGCCAGGAGCTCACCGTTCAGGGGGAGCAGGTCCTGGAAGACCGTCGCGCGGTCAGGCTGGGCCGTCTTGAGGAGGGCGGCCGGGGCAGCGTTGGCGGCTTCGTTGAGACCGAAGAGGGCCATGATGCCGGTGACGATGCGCAGCGCGAAGGACTTTTTATTCATAGGGTCGGGGGTACGCGGTGTCGGCCGTCAGGACGAACCGCGTGAGGGAAAAGCAGGTGGGGGGACGCAAAGACACCTTCAGAGACGACCTCGGCAAAACCAGAGACGCTGCGGGCTACATCTGGTCGCGCAATCGGGTCAGGATCTGAAACAACGTGCGAGCGATGTTCTCCGTGTCGTGCACGGGCACCGCGGTTCCGAACAGTGCCTCCCAGATCGCCAGTCCCTGAATGCCTTCCCCGATCAGGAGGGGAACGATGGTGCGGTGCTCTCGCTGCTGCTCACCGAGCAGCAGGCCACACATGACGCGGTCGTACGCCACGAGTTCGCCGTCGCAGATAATGGCGATGACTTCCCGCTCGTCCAGTCGACGTTCACCTGCCAGGACGAGTCGGAGGGCACTCGAGAGTAGGGTCCCCCCCTTGGCCTCCAGGCCGGCAATGGCGTCCACACTCTCGGCCCAGGGCATGTCCACGGGCACAGTCTCATAGGCCTTGTAGTCGAAGCTGACGACCTGCAGGCGGCTGCCGGCGAGATTCGCTGCACGGGCCAGCATCAGGGCGGCTTCCTGTGCAGCGTTCAGGCGCGCCGACCTTGCGGCCGAAGTATTTCTCCGCACCCTGCGTGTAGCGGTCGTAGCGGAATCGGCCCTTGCTGCGGTGGGGCGTGGCATGTGCGGGGCGGATGGGCGGGGCGAGGATGCGGGTGAGGTGCCGAGCGTGGACCTCAATGCGGTCGAGGATCTCCTCTGCACTTTCCCGTCGGCTGAGATCGCGGGCCGGACCAGCGTGATCCGACGCTCCCTGGCTGGGGTCTTCGCCGGGAGCGGGTGGGGGCGGCGCGGGCAGGGGCACCTCTCCCCTCCCCTGTTCGTTGGCATCCTCCTCGTCTTCTGAGGTGACCGCCGTGGCCCCGGATGGTTCTGTACTGGTCTCGGGCGCCTCGGGGGCGTCGTCCTCCTGTTCAGAGGAATCTCCCCCTCCAGTGCGCGCCTCGTCCTCGGCCTGGGCATCGTCCTGCTCGGGATCGGAGGTCTCCCCTCCCCCACCGGCACCCTCTGCTTCTTCGTCCTCACCCGGTTCCCCAGTCTTTGGCGCTTGCTCCTGCTCCTCGGGTTGTTCTTCGCTCATGCCTCCACCATCTGCACTCAGCTCGGGCCTGGACTTCGGGGATTCACCCGCGGGCGGTGCAGGGCGCAAGGCCAGGATCTGCGCCGCCAGACGCTCGACCCCGTCGCGGGTGGTCTCCCAGGCTTCCTCGACGAGTGGCCGGGCCTGTTCCCAGGCCTCCTGATCCTGCGCCTGGAGCTCGAAGGGGACGTCCGGCCGGTCATAACTCCACCGCCACCGCAGGCACGCCGTCATAAAGTCGATCGGCTCCGGGTCATCCTTCAGGAGCATGGCGTCGCCGAGGAAGTCGAAGTCGCTGCAAAGTTCCGGGAAGCGCCGCATGACGAGGCGCTCCATGCGCTCGTCCTCCAGGGCATTCCAGAGCCAGCCCAGCTCCCCGGCGGGCTTGCTCGCGCTGAAGACGACGTGACCGGCCTCGTGCGCCATGATGGCCCGCAGCAGCTGGGTCCGCTGGCCATGCGGCGTCTGCGGGTCGAAGCGCACCCCCATGGCCGGAACGGGAATCAGGTCGGGGTTGAGGAGGACGCGGCGCTGTTCGGGGATGACCCCGGCAATGAGGCGGCCGCGCTGGAGTTCGAGACGGAAGTCACGACGGCGACTGACGAGACGGAAGAGCTGCTCGACGTAGCGCCGCCAGGCGAGTTGCTGGTGCCAGGCGAGGGTGGGCTGCAGGGTGGGAAGGGTGATCATGCTACACGAACATCCCCAGCCGGGGCTGGGGGAGGGGCATTGTTCCTGGGTACGCGCGTTCCCTGAAGAGTTGCGCGGGCCTCTTGCCCCTCAGGCGACCTGAAGCTCATTCAGCACCTGTTCTCTGAGTGTCCCGAGCAGGGCTTCCTTGACGGCTTCCTCAAGGGCGCCCGTGTGAGGATCGCGTGGGCAGCAGTAGGGCAACGCCACGGTTTCGAAGGCCTCCAGGAACGCAACCGCGAGTTCCTCCCCCTCATCCACGAGGGTCCGGACTTCCTTGATGAGGGCGATGGTCTTGCGGGCATCCAGGGCACGGAGGGGGAGCGCCCCTGGGGTGCTCATCGCCTGTCGGGTGACGAGCTCCGCCTCGAAGGCCACGTCCGCTATCCGCTCGTCACCCGCGACCTGGAGGTAGAGGGCGCGGGCGGTCTGTTCGTCGGCCTCCCGGTACTCGAGGGTCAGGTCGATGCGGCTGAGGAGTGCGCCGTCCAGCCGGTCGGCAGTCTGGAGGTGATCCTGTCCGAGGTTGGTGGTCATCACCCAGGTGAGGTTCTGGACGGGGCAGGCCAGGTGCTCGCCATTGGGGAGCGGCAGGAGGTAGTGGCGTTCTCCCCCACTGAGCATGTCCTGCGGGATGCCGACCGCGAGGGCTTCGGCGGTGCTGATGGCATCGAGCGCCCCGATCAGGACGTTCAGGGTTTCCGGCAGGTACCGGAGCACCTCGTCGATCAGCAACAGGGTGGGTGCTTTCGCTGCCATAAGAAACGCCCGGCTGATGGGGCCGTCTACCCACGCCGGCCCGTTGGCGGTGGGATAGACCGCCCCGATGAAGTCGCGGTCCTCGACCCCAGGGGATCCCTTGGCGATGACGAGGTGCAGGCCTTGCTCGACGGCGACCTGCTTGCTCGTTTCCGTCTTGAACGTGCCGGGTGGGCCGACGAGCAACGCCACGCCGCCACGCCGGGTCAGCCGGGTGAGCCGGTCGCGGTGGGTCGTTTGGGGCCGGACGCGGAGCGGCGGATGGATCAGGGTCGCGAGATTGATCTGTGGCAGCGCCTGGGTATTGAAGTCGGTCTCCAGGGTCGGGTCGCCGTCCTGAGTATCGAGTTCGAAGGAGGCGCTGCGGCCACCGTCCCCAGCATGGCCCGGAGCAGANGGAGCGGCGGATGGATCAGGGTCGCGAGATTGATCTGTGGCAGCGCCTGGGTATTGAAGTCGGTCTCCAGGGTCGGGTCGCCGTCCTGAGTATCGAGTTCGAAGGAGGCGCTGCGCTCACTCATCTCGGCATCCAGGGTGTCGGTCAGGGTCATCAGGGCAAATTTGACGTCCTTCACGTTTGTGGATTGCCGGAGGGTCATCGCAGGCATGGGGTACGACAGGTCCTGGCGCTTCAAGATGCGGATGAACGTCTTCAGGGCGCGCGCTGTTTCCGGCAGGCGGTCTGGGAAGAGCAGGGCTTCGGCGAGCGCGGCCAGGGGGGTGGCGCGAAAATTGACCTTGACCGCCATGACGTAGGTTGTGATGACACAGCCAGGAGCGGGGCCGCGCACGGCCACCTGGATGTCCGAGGTGCGCGCGTGGAGACGTAGGTTGCCCTGCCGGCTGGCGAACAGTTGGGTGTCACCGCTCAACAGGCGGAAGACGGCCTCTCCCAGACCGTGGCTGTAGTAACTGACGTCTCCCTGGCGCCGCGGTGCCCGGGCCTGGGGAGGAATTTCCTCGTTCGCCTCGAAGTGCGTGAAGGAGTTTGGCGTACTGCCCGCGCGGGCGGCGAGCTGGAGATGCTCTTCGATTCGGTTCATGCTGCTTTCCTCTGCCCGCCAGGGCGAGGGTGCCCGGATCAGGCCCCCTCTGAAGTGGGTTCAAAACGGAAGGTCGTCTTCGGGCCTGTCGAGAGGCTGCTGGAAGGGCGGTGGTGCGGATGGGTGAGGCCGGTGTGGTCGGCTCGTTTGGTGGTCGCGCTCGCGGAGGTTCTCGCAGACGGCCTGGAGGGTGCCGCTCGGGAGGGTCAAGGTAGGCTGCGAGACGCGGAGCTGTTTCAGGAGATGCGCGGTGTCGATCAGGTCCTCGACGGTGTGGGTCACACTGCTCGTGTTCACAGAGCGGTACAGCCGTTTGGGAAGATGGTTTTTGAGGAGAGAGGCCCACCTGGGGCTGCTGAATGGTGCGGCCGCCAGCGTGAGGGGATGGAGACTGCCCGGCCGCTGAACCGTGGCTTGTGAGAGTGGCAGGGGCCTGAAGCGGGGGGCCACCGTGATCTGTGCGCCGAGACTGGCCGCAAGGCGCTGGGCGGCCAGGCGCTCTCCCAGCGTCTCGACCAGCCAACGGAAGTCCAGCGTGTGGGGAACATTCATGCCCGAGTGAGCGGGGACGCACCGGAGCACGGCTGCTTTCAAGTCGGGGGAGGTCATTCCACTGCGGTGAAGGGCACAGGCGAACGCCAGCCGGTCACTGTCCGTGATGAGGCGCGTGGCGTCGGTCAGAGGGCCGACCAGGTGGCGCAGGTAGGGCTTGACCTTCCGTTGGCCGTACCGGAGCAGGCGGGGATCGGCCTCGTGGGTGGCCTCGAAGTCTTCGAGCAGGATGGGGACCGCCAGCAACTGGGGAAAGCAGATGGCGCGCAGGAGGATGCACAGATCGGCCTGATGGGCGGCGTACGCCGTCAGGTGACGTAACTGCGCGGGATTGAGGTACCGCCTGGCCAGATCCCAGACCAGGGCGCGGAGCAGCTGGTGCGCCTTGGGACTCAGATGCTGGGAACTGCGCAGCCGGTCTGTGGAGAGAGTGCAGACGAAGCCCCAGGGGAGAAGAAAAAGACGGTCGCCCTTGAGGCACAGTCGTAGCCGCCTCGGGAAGGTGGAGGGGAATCTCTGGATGGCTTGCCTCATAGGACGGGGCTTCCCTGCGGTGGGGTACCGCAGGGGAGGGTCCGCAGCAGAGGACCGCGCGTGGCAGAGCACGTCCCTCTTCCCTGCCCCCGCTGTGGCTCAGAACGGGAGATCGTCCTCGTGCACCGGGTGAAGGGGTGGAGTGAGCACGGGAACCGTGAGGCCATTTTCCGGAAGCTGCCGCAGGTCCGTGGCCTTCGCGCGCAGGCCAGTCACCTTCAGATACAACCCGGCCGTCTTGAGATCGTCGGCCGTCTCGGGAGACCGGTTGTGGTCCAACTTGTACTGGATGATCTGCCCGGCCTTGATCTCCAGACACAGGCGCGGCAGGTTCAAGGCGTCTCGAGCCACGACAAGGATGACCTCGCCGCACAGGGCGGCCCGCGCATACCCCGACACGCAGTTGTGCAACCGCTCGCTCGTCTCGATGAGGTCGTGCGTCCACGCCACCCGGCGGAACTGCAAGAGGCCGAACGTCGGACACAGCAGGTTCTGATCCAGAACCGCGTGGCTCTCGTCGGTGGCCGAGGGAATCTGGCGGTTCTCCTGCTGAAGGCGGCGATGGATCCGGGCGAGCGTGTCATGGACCTCCCGCAGGGTGCCCCGCGGCGGCATGAAGTCCGGTTGGGTGACGTGAATCTCTTCCAGCAGATGGTNGGCGATGGATCCGGGCGAGCGTGTCATGGACCTCCCGCAGGGTGCCCCGCGGCGGCATGAAGTCCGGTTGGGTGACGTGAATCTCTTCCAGCAGATGGTGGGTGTCCCGGAGATGCATGATGACCTGGCTCAGGTCAAGGCCCCCGATGCGGAACTGGCGTTTGTGGCGAGCCTGCGCCTTGAGTGGGAGCGGCTGGGCAAGGCCATGTCCCCAGCCCCAGCCTCGGTTCTGGGTGGCACTGACGCGAACAGGGGGACGAACCCGAGGGGGGAACAGGGCGCGCTTGAAGGCCGGGGTCACGTTGATGCGGTCGCGTTCCGAGAGGCCGTGCAAGAGTCTCTCCGCAGCGACGCGCTCACCGACTTGCGTGATGAGCCACTTGAAGTCCAGTCCATGAGGGACCGCTCCAGCAGAGTCGGTGGGGATATGTCTGAGGATGGCGGCCTTCAGATCAGGCGAGGTCAGTCCGCTGCGGTGAAGGGCGCGGGCGAACTCCAGTCGGTCCAGACCGGTGATGAGATGAGTGGCGCGGGGCAGATCGCCGATGAGGTGGCGCAGGTAGCCTTTGACACCGCCCTGATAGCGCAGGAGATGGCGGCGTTCCTTGGCGGTCGTGAACTGGGCGTGCTGGAGCAGGACGGGAACGGTAAGGAAGGCCGGGAAGCGGATGGCGCAGAGCAAGGTGCTGAGGTCAGGATGCCGGGCGGTATAGGCCTTCAGGTGGCGGAGCTGGGCGGGGCTGAAGAGGGCGTGGGCGAGCTCCCAGGCGAGGTCGCGTGCGCCCTGTTCGGCCTCGGGGCTGAGTTGGACTTCGCGGGGGAGGCGGCCTGCGCTGATATTCCAGATGCGTCCCTGGGCGAGGAGCAGCAGGCGCTTGCCCTTGAGTTGGAGTCGCGTGCGCTCCTGCACCGTGGTGAAGCGGCAGAACCGTGCGGGGGCGTACGCGCCGGTGCTGGGCAGTCGGCTCGTGGCGCTGAAGCGGGTGGTCAGTTCGTAGAACTCCCGGACCCCTGGGGTGAAGGGATGATCGCGCAGGCCAGTGACCTGGATGACATGCGGAAAGAGGTGCACTTTGAGGGCGCGGGCCTGGTGTTCTGCGGGGATGCGGGGCGCGATGTGCTCGGCGAAGAAGGCCTGCATCTCGGGGGAGAGCGCGGTGACGGGACCAGTGGGGTAGGTCATGGTCTCAAAGGCCTTGTGGGGGCGTAGAGGCAGAGGAATGCATTCCTGGAAGCCGCCTGCGTAGCGGATCCAGAGGCATTGCACGTCCTGGGCGTTGCCCTGATCGGTGTGTCCGGTCTGGCCGTACGTGAGGAACCAGAGGACGCGGCGGGGACCGTCGTGGCGTTGCGCGGAGCGCTCGGCACGGCTCTGACGGGGGCGGGGCGCGGCCTGGGGAAGTTCACTCATGGGGTCGGGGGTCCCTGTGGTGCGGAGCGCTGCAGGGGAGGGGCAACCCCTCCAGAGAACAGGCCCGTCTCCGTGGGGCGGGCCGCGAGGGTGAAGAAGGTGTTCCCAAAACAACAGCCCATCGCGGCAGAAGCCGGATGGGCAGGGTGGAGGATCAACTGTCGGCGTCGATGACCGGGAGGCTGGCCTGATTCGCCTTGGCGCGGCTGGTCTGGTCGACGCTGCCGTTCTGCTTGCGGATGACCGCCAGGTTGCTGATGGGCACCTGCATGAAGTACCCGCTGGTGAGTTCCAGCTCGTCCGTCCCGGGGGTCAGGGCGCGCACTTGATAGCTGGTGCGCGTGAGGCGGCGAACGCTGGTGCCGGCGACGGTAGGGGGCGGAGAGTACCAATGGTAAGCGGCACAGGGTTCTGTGGGGAGGTGGCCTTTGCCGCAGGGGCAGCTCCAGATGCCGGTCGCGGCGGCGACCTTAGGGGCATTCCGCACGGCCGCTTTGGCGTGGATAAAGATCATGGTGGATTGGGCGGTGAGTTTGGAGAACTCGGCGGTTCGGGGAATCTTGCGGCTGATGCCAATGGCTCTGGCCTCCTCGACGAAGTCGGCGACGTGGGGGTAATGCTCGGCGCCGATGATGTCCACGAGGTGGTACACGTCGCCGCGCTTGATGAGGTTCATTCCTTGAGTGCTGAAGCCCATCCGGGCGAGGTCGACGGCCATCGGGTAGTCGATCAGGAACTGCTCGATGGGCGCCCCACCAGCACTGAAACCGCATTCGGTATAGATGTGGCTGGCCTGGCGGCCGGGGCCGCATTCGCGGGGACCGCCCTGAGCAGGCGTGAGGGCAAGGTCGAGCAGCGTGGTCATGGTCAAGCTCCTTGGAAGGGGAGGACGCGCCTCCCCAGCCTCGGCGCGCCGGTCCGCCGAGGCCTGAGCGTGCTCGCGCAGGTCCNATAGATGTGGCTGGCCTGGCGGCCGGGGCCGCATTCGCGGGGACCGCCCTGAGCAGGCGTGAGGGCAAGGTCGAGCAGCGTGGTCATGGTCAAGCTCCTTGGAAGGGGAGGACGCGCCTCCCCAGGGATTTCAGTTGCGGAGGCCGAGGTTGACGCGCCCATCACGGACCGTCGCCGGTGGTCTATTCGGCCGGGCCGGTGGGGCGGGCAGGGGCAGACTCGGCGTCGGGCGCAGCAAGTCCAGTAGATGCTCGAGCGGCACGTTCCGAGCCTGGCACAGTCGCTGAACCTCGGTGGCGAGCTCCTGAACGGGATCGTGAGCGATCTCCAGGAGTGGCAGTGGGGACAGATCGAAGAGGGCGTCGATGCTGTCCTCACGGTCCTCGACCCGCCGGGTCTGGCTGAGTTTGAGGTCGGCGGCCGTGAACTTCTTGCCGGCGTCGAGCTGACGTAGGGCAGCACCAACGGCGTCCGCCTGGTAATCGGCCGGGAGGTTCGCCATCTTCTCGGCCACGCCTTCGGCCACGCTGACCCCGACATGGACGAGGATGTCCTCGGGAAGGGTCAGCAGCTTGAGGCGCTTCTTGATCGTCTGCACGCCAATGTGGACGTGCTTACCCAGTTCGGCGACGCTTCCGAATTGCCCTTCTTCCAGGGCGATCTTCCAGCTGCGCGCCTCGTCGATGGGGTTATTACTGCGGGCAGCGTTGAGGATGGCGCTGGCGGCCGCGATCTGGCCGCGGGTGCCGTCCGTGATGATGGCGGGGACCGTGTCGAGGTGGTAGTGCAAAGCGCTGTTCACGCGGCGGTCGCCGTCCACGATCTCGTAGGGGTACTCGGGGTTGCCGCTGAGCTTGAGGAGGACGCTCTGTAGGACGCCGAGTTGTTCGATGCTGGGCATGACCTCGGTGATGTCTGGCGGGCGGATCAGGGCAGTGTTGACCTGGCAGATGTCGATGTCGAGTGGCGCGCTGAACAGATGGCCTTTCAGGGTCATGACGACCTCCTTGATGCCAAGAAAAAATCCCCGCGTCAGCGGGGGAGGGAGCCGTTTCCGCGAACAGAAGACATCTAGGACACCGGGTGTCCTATGCCAACCCAGACTCAGGACACCGGGTGTCCTATGCCAACCCAGCCTCAGGACACCGGGTGTCCCGACCTACGGACACCCGTTCAACGCGGCAAGTAACAGAGATTCGAGATACCTTGCAAAATGTTATGTAACTTTTGTAAGGTATGAGCATGACACCTGTAAAACGCGTGAAGTCGCGTGAGCTGCAGGCCAATGTCAGCGAGCTACTGGCCGATGTGGCAGGTGGGCAAGCCGTGATCGTCGAACGCTACAACCAGCCGATAGCGGCACTCGTTCCAATCAAAGATTTTCACCTGCTCCAGGCAGGAAAACAGAGGAGAGGCATGAAGCGCATCGCATTGAGTAACATCTCTGGGGGCGAAACGAAGACCACGCTGACGCTCAATCTCGCCGCGTGGTATGCCCGACAGGGTCTCCGTGTCGGTGTCATTGATCTCGATCCTCAGGCAAGCCTAACCAAATTTCTTGGCCTTCATCTTGATCCGGACTCACCAGCCTGGACTGCTGAGGCCACTGTGCTGGGTGTCTTGATGGGACGCGGTGGAATGCCGGAGCCAATACGGATCTTCGACTTCGACCTCTGGCCGGCCAACGAGCTTCTTGGTGACGCGACTGCTCGGTTGATGCAGGGGACCGGGTTCACACGGTTGCGTGAGGCGACCCAGGACCTCTCCTATGATGTGTTACTGCTCGACACCATGCCGGGGATGGGACCGCTGCTCATCGCTTCGCTGGCAGCGGCCGACGACATCCTCGTTCCCGTGAACAGCGTCAAGGGTCTTCAGAATCTAGAGCCACTCGCTCAAATGATCACAGCGGCGCGGTCCTGGTCCCCAGATCTGAGTGTCTGCATGTTCATCCCTAGTGGTCTTCAGGCGAACCTGAATTACCACAAGCTAGTCGTCCAGGCGTTGGGAACGTACAGCGACCTAGCGCCAGTCGGTCCAAGGGTCCGGGAAGCCAACCGACTGATTGGTCTACAGTCGCTTCAGCATCGTCCTGCTGTCCTGATCGAGCCGAGGAACGGGTTCAGTGAGGATATCGGTGAGCTGGCTGTTCAAGTCGCTTCACTGGTCGGATTGCCACTTGGACACGCGGTCGCACCATGAACAAGCCTCCTGCACAACTGCAGATGGGCCGACGGGGAACTGACCTCTCAGCATTGGCCCGTCAGCGCAGTGGCGACGTCCTCCAGCAGATTCCGCTTGATCACATCAAGCCCCAAGCGGATTTCAACCCGCGGGGACGCGTCAATCCGAACGCCTTTGAGCCAGAGCGGTTGGCTGGTCTCGCACAGTCCATCCGGGAAGACGGTGTATTGCAACCTCTTCTGGTCCGGCCACTTCCCGGCCAGCCAGGGCAGTACACCCTGATTGCCGGTGAGCGTCGGTGGCGCGCTTCACAACTCAACGCAGCGGAAGACATCGCTGCTGGTCGTCCTGTGCAGCGGCCGACCATCTCTGCGCTGGTTCGTGACCTCAATGACCAGCTGGCTCTTGAATTGGCCGTTGTCGAGAATGCCCAGCGTGAAGATCTTGACCTAGTCGAAGAGTCTCTGATCGGTCTTGAGCTTCTGAAACAGCGCACCGGTATGTCTGACGAGCAACTGCGCGCGCATCTGGTGACGGTTCGGAAGGATCCTGCGCTGGATCAGTTTGAGGTCGACATGTATCTTCGCCGCTTGTATGGAACTGGCGTCAGTGTCTGGTCGCAAAAACGCGTCAAGGTACTGGATCTGACGGATGAAGAAAGAGCAGCAGTCATGGAGCGCCGTATTCCTTTTCAGGTGGCCATTGAGTTGATCAAGGCAACCGGAAGCCAACGCCAACACCTTCTAGAACGGGCCATTGAGGAGAAACTTTCGGCGGCGGACCTTCGGCGGTTGATTCAGCAGCCGGTGGCATCCAGCTCGCTGGCGTCTCAGGTGCAGGCCACACGGAAGCTGTTACCAAAATTGGAGAAACTCCAGGGGCAGGCTGCTAAAAGGGCAGAAGAGTTGCTTGGCGAACTTCAGAAACTGATCAACTCGAAATAGGACACCAGGTGTCCTGGGATGAGCGGGGAGGCATTTGGGTGCCTTTTCGCTCATCTCAGTCAGCCGCGTTGCCCCAGGCTTGGCCGTGCCCGACCAGCTCGTAGAGGTAGGCCAGCATGCCCAGCTGCCGGGCATCGAGCACCGCAGGATCGGGATGGGCGCATGCGGTCGTGGGCTCCAGGCGGTCGCTTGGGCAGTACACGCCCTGCCGGGGGAAGATCTGGCGCCGCGCCTCTTGAAAGCCCCAGGTCCAGTCGAGCGGGAGGGGGCACTGGCGCTCGGGCCACACCGTCCAGAGGGGGCGGGCGTGCAGGTGCTGGGGAAGTTCCTGGACCAGGGCGCGCAAGTCCTCCTCGTGGATGAAGACATCCAGCCAGGCCAGAGGCGAACCCGCTCGGCCGACGACGTGCACCGCTGCCGGTCCGAAGGGGGAGTGGGCGAAGTGGACGGGCAGCCCGCGCAGGTCGGCGGCCACCTGAGAGAGTGCACTCTTCATGGGATGGGTCTGTACCCCAACGGGGTGAGGGAAGAACCGTGACGGATAGGGCCGGCGTTCCCTTCCTCCCTCTCTGGGCTCCGAAGTGATCTTGCTTCCGGATTCAGGGGACCACTTGAGCTGGTGGGGCGAGGAAGTCTCGGAGTTTCGGCGCGGCCTCAAACGTCACTGCTGCGTTGGGCAGACCGGGGCGAGGCATGTACGGATGGAGTCTGAAGGTACCGAGCGAGCTCAGGGTGACGTTGCGACCCGCAATGAGCTCCTGAGCAACGGCCGCACAGACCACTTCGACGACAGCCTGTGCAGTGTCGTGGGGGTGGCCGAGGTNGAATCTACAAGTCTCTAGTAGGCCAACTCCACAAGTCCGCAATGCCTTGCAGGGTGACGTTGCGACCCGCAATGAGCTCCTGAGCAACGGCCGCACAGACCACTTCGACGACAGCCTGTGCAGTGTCGTGGGGGTGGCCGAGGTCCTGCAGCCGGCGAATCAACTCCGCGGGGCCGATCTCCGGTAGGTCGTGGTCCAGCATTAGAGGGGCACTGTGCGGGACATGGCCTGGCCGACATACTCCAGCGCGAGACGATTACGGGCAGACCGTCCGTTGCCCTCCTGGGTGGCGGTCCAGGCCTTGATCGCCTCCCAGAAGGCGAGGGCGGGGCTATAGCGCGTCTCGCGCTCGCCGAGGGCGGCGGCGTTGAGTTCCGCCCAAGCATCCGCCTCTGGGGTCTTCCCATCCAGTCGTTGCGAACGGTGACCCTCGTAGTTCCTCTCCAGCCTTGAGCGAGAAATGACCATCCCGTCTTCGAGGAAGAGCAGGTTGTCCTCCAGCCAGCCCCAGAGCGGGGGTGCCTTCGGGAGGTCGGAGGCGCGGGTCGGCAGGTGATCGATCAGCACAGCCGCCAGGCCTTGCTCCAGCACCGGGTGAAGAGGAGTGGACGGGAAAGAGATAGAAGGGAAAGAAATCTCCCCACTGGTGGCCTGCGTCCACCGGATGACCGTGGTCGAGAGGCTGAGCTCCGCAGGGAGGGTGAGGAGGCCCCGGACGCGCTCGTCTGAGACAGTGGTGGGGAGGAGGAGGCCCTGGGTGCGGGTTGCCGACAAATGGAAGGTCTGGGGATGCATGGGGTCGCCGTCTGCCCGCGAGACGCGGGCGAGGGACCCGCGACCCGGTCAGTGGGGGAAATTGAACAGGCGCTTGCCCTTGGCGTCTTGCAGGACCACAGAGGCCGGCAGCAAGCGGTACGGGGCGGGAACGCGCGCCGTGAGCTGCGCGAGGGCATCGGGCCAGGAGGTGCCGGCCTTGATCGTGCAGCGGCCCAGCAGGGTGAACTCGGTCGAGGTGTCAACCAGGAGCTGCCGGGTGAGGGGATCGTGCCGGATGGCATCGAACGTGGCCTGGACGTCCGCTGCCTCGAAGAGCAGGGTCGACTTCCCGCGTTCGCTCATATGGGTGAGGACGTAGTCGACGTCGACGGGATACCGCTGGGCCGCCCAGGATTTGGGGTACACGGAACGGACTGTGGGCTGCAGGTCCGAGTTGGGGTTGCCGGTCGGCGCTGGGAAGGACTGCCCGGCGAGCTGTTCGTAGAGGGCAACGACGCGGTGCTGGTGCTGCACGTGGACACGGTTGGTCACCGGCGTCCCGGGCAAAGCGGGGGCGGGTCTTGAGGAGATGTTGCGCCTGGCGGTAGAGGGGGTCGTTCTCGCCGAGAAAGATGGGCGTGGGGCTGCCGCTGAGGGCACGGAGGGCGAGGGTGCGGCGGTTGGGTTGTGCCTCGATGACGTAGACAGGGGGGAGGCGGCTGAAGTACGCCTGCGCCTGGGTGGGGGTGGCTTGGTGGAATTGCCCTTCGTCGAGGAGATAGGCAGTGGCGTGATGCGCAAGGTGATAGGTGAGGATCTTCTGGCTCTCCGGACTCGCGGAGATCAGGAGATGGGTTCCGCCCAGCGTCACGAGGAAGATGGCACTGGGCACATCGAGGCACAGGCGGGGGAGATCGTGCTCGCGGAGGTCGTTTTCCTGAGCGGCCGAGAGGGTCAGCGTATGGGTCAGGGCAAGCAGGGCCGCAGCGGCGGATGAATAGGGGAGAGACATAGGGCACCTCCTAGGGCGCCACGAAAATTCCCCCGCACAGCGCAGTTCTGTGCGGGGGGAAGGTAAGGATTGTTGAGCCTACAGATCATCCGGAAATTAAACGGAGCAGGATGATGATACAGGCGAGCTGAACCATACCCAGAAAGTTCTGTGCTTTGACTTCGTCCCGCGTGCGGACACGCNCTACAGATCATCCGGAAATTAAACGGAGCAGGATGATGATACAGGCGAGCTGAACCATACCCAGAAAGTTCTGTGCTTTGACTTCGTCCCGCGTGCGGACACGCCGAAAGCTCTGGAGCCAGGCGATGGTGCGCTCCACCTTCCAGCGCCGCCGATAGCGGCGCAATGGCCGACCATCCTGAGTCTTCCGGCGATTGCGCCGATTGGGCGCGATCATTTCGATCCCAAGACCCGCCAACTCCGCATCCAGACCATCACTGTCATAAGCCTTGTCTCCGATCAGGCGATTGGGGAAATCCATACCGAATGAGGCGTCCAACGTGTCCTGAACAAGCGTCACCTCGGCTGGACTGGCACTACACGTGTGAACC
>NZ_LMOM01000027.1 GCF_001424185.1 Deinococcus sp. Leaf326
AGAATGCGGGCACGCTCCCAGAGAGGCTGTGACTTCGACACTCCCAGACTCTCGCGTCTGGGAGCGCTTTTTTCGTCTTATGCAGGTGCAACTCCTGAGGTAGAGCCATACCCAGGAGATGCACATGGTCTGGTCAAGCCCACAGGGCTTGACCAGGCTTCCCCGGACCATCAGGTCACGGACCTGCCGTCCATCCTCCAGTTTCCGAGAGCAGCGCACTCCGATCACGATGTCCAAGCCATGGGCGAGGACACCCCGAATGAACTCGGCACTCTCGAAGCCCCCGTCTGCATGCAGACGGGGCCGATGGTTGCCCTTCAGTCACGTGGCCGGGACGGTCCGGAGCAACTTCAGGGCGAGTTGGGCGGGGGACGCCTTGCCCTTCTCTCGCCAGATTTGAAAAGCCCAAGGGAGCCGCAGCTCCCCGCAGCACAGGTACAGCACGACCAAGTGGACCCCCGGACCTGACTACCCTTCAAAACGTGGCATGAGGCTTGCCAGACTGCGCCAAGACGAAGGCGACGGGTGCAGCAACAGATCCTGAAGATGATCCAGGCCAAGTCGGAAGACGGACACCGCACGGTGTCCGTGTGTTTTGACCTGCATGCTTACCTTTGTGGCCAGGAGATCCCCGGTCACGCAGGCCCAGATGAACGCCACGCTGACCACCGTCAGGAGAGTCGAGAGGCGCTCCGCGCGGGTCAGGCCTGTGTCCTCCAGATTGAAGCCCCTGGTTTTCAGAGCCGAGTGCAGGTTTTCAGCCTGCCAGCGCTGGGCATAGCGTCGCAAGTTCGGTCCGGCGTGTCCTCGGTAAGCCAGGTACAGTGTTTCCCCAGCGGCATTCTTCGTCGCAGCCACCCGAAGGGATACGCCATAGATCAGGGTCTGGCGAGGCCAGACCCTGATCTCGCCTACCTGGAGCTTCTTGAAGACGGCCCAGACCGGGAGGCGATGCTTGCCGATGGTGGCACGAGCGGGCAATCGAATACAGGGCGCAATGCCGTGCTGATCGAGGAAACGAAACCAGTGCTTGCCGATAAACTCTCGGTCGGCGAGAAGGCACTGGATCTCATGGTCTGGGCACAGCGTCAGGAAGCGTGTCACCAGTGATTCCCGGACCCGGGAATCACTGGCCCCACCGTGTGGCAGCAGGGTCCACATCAGAGGGAGACTGAAGCCGTTCCAGACGGCGGAGAGCAGCAGGATATTGATGTCCTGCTGCCCAAATTTCCAGTTGGTGCGGTCCAGGATCAGGTCCAGCGGACCGTCAGGGAGAAACGAGAGGGCAAACCGGGGGAACAGGCCGTCTGGGATTGGAAACTGCACGAAACGGAGTAACCGCTGATACCGGGCGGAGATCGTACCAGGCAACTGAACATGCGTCTTCAGGCTATAGAGGACGACGGTCCGGGCCTGGATGACCGCCAGGATGAGGGCGCTCAGGACCACCAACCGCCGGGCGTCAATGGGGAAGGCAGACCGCAGCGCGGTCTGCAAGGTATCGTGTGGGTGCCGGCTCTTGGGTGGTTTCATCGCAGAAACACCGTACAGGGGCCGGCTATCCATTTCCCCTCAGCCATTTTGATGGGTAGTCAGCCCCCGGACACCGTGATAGGTGTGGACCCAATCGGCCAGTTCGCTGAACTGGCCGGTCTTTTCCAAGCTCGTCAGGTCAACCAGCAGTTCCAGCCGGGGAGGCGGATGGGGTGACGCTCGCCACCAGTCCTGCGCGGTTTTGAGGGCGTGCTGACGCAACACCCGGCAGAGCTGCCGGGTGTCCCAGCCTGCGTGGTTGAGAAAGCGGCTGAGGGCCGAGGGGGACTTGACCGTGGCCCGTTCCGGCAGCGGTCGGCCGGAACCATCCAACAGCAGGTCGAGGAAGACCTCGAAGGACTCCCGAGGGGGACTTGACCGTGGCCCGTTCCGGCAGCGGTCGGCCGGAACCATCCAACAGCAGGTCGAGGAAGACCTCGAAGGACTCCCGATGCTGCTTGCGGGAAAAGCAGGGCAGGATGTCAGCATAGAGCCGTCTGGAGCGCGGTTCTTTTGGGTTCACACCCCACTATGGGGCCAAAAGTGCGTTCCAGACGGCTTTTCCCAAAACTGCAAGATGTCAGGCAAGGAAGAGAAGCTCACTCAGCGGCGCAAGGTCGCAGTTCCCACCCGGAGGAGCGGAATATCCTTGCTGGGTCGAATACTCAATTCAAGCTCAACAGATCTGAATATGGAATACTTTCTAAATATTGTTTCTGCTGCAGCGGCAATCAAGACTTCCCAATAGGCAGATTTGTTTGGATAGTTCTGTAATGTATTTAGAAGATCGGCCTGTATGATCTTCACATCAGGCATCTGAGTGGGCTGTAAGCCCGGCACATACAGGTAACGCAATTTGAGGTCGACAACGTTCGGTCTTGTCCCGCCCCCCTCTGCTTGTTGCATAAGCGAGATGCCGGTCAAGTTGAAACCATAGCTGAGGCTTGCCGTCAAATTGCTACTTGTTACGACATCGAGTCCGCCCGCACTAGCTGTTGGGCCGATAATTAGTGCGATTAAGGTGAAGAGGGTGATGGGTGTAACATTTTGCATTATTCTTTGATCTATAGAAAAAGCAAGTGATCTCATAATTTACTCCAAGGAAGATCTACAAGATAACATATTTTGGAAAGGTCAATCAAATCAGATTTTATAATGGAAAAATCTATTGATAATATAGTCTGATTGAATTGTTATAATATTATGAAAGTATTTATTCGAAAGTTATATAGATATACTATTCATTTAAAAAATAAACTGTCTAGCCAGTCAAAGACGCGTTGATTCCGTATGGCGAGCGCTTGCACTTCACAGTGCAGATCTGAGCCATCCTGAGCTGAGAAGCCTACCAGCTGCTTCGGACCTTTAACCTGATCGTAAAGCTGCTTGGACTGGCCAGGGAAGAACTGTTCAGCCGCAGGATCGGTGATGAGCAGCGGACAACGTATTTTTTCCGCGATGCCATTCAGGGAGTAAGATTGCATCTGCTTGAAAAAGTCGTAATACGACGTCACACCGTACGGGCGCATCCGGAAGGCCAGGAGCGCCGCGGTCTTTGGGCTCTCGGCCACGCCTTGGGTCATGTATCGATCAAACAGGTCTTTTTGACCCGCATTGAGGAGTTGAGTCAACTCGGCCGGAATGGTCGCCTCTGCGTTGTTAGACACATCTGTAACACCAGGATCAGCAATACCTGCAGCGATCCGCGATTCGAAGGCCAGAGCTCTGGGTACCCAGTAGCCGCCCTGGCTGATGCCTTGGAGGGCGATCCGGCGGGGATCAACGTCCGGCCGGGTCAAGAGATAGTCCACGACAGGCGTGACGACTGTTTCCCAATTTGGGCGGAAATAGAGTCCCTGTCGCCACAGAGCTGCGCCTTGGCCAGGACCATCGAAAATCAGGATGTTGTAGCCACGCTCAATCGCTGACGCACCACCATTGGTCCACATATCGAGGACAGAACCGTCACTGCCGTTGTTGAGAATCAGGGTAGGGCGACGCTGTGAGGTCGAGTTGGGACGGAGGAAATAGCCAGGCAGTGAGGTCCCTTCAAAGGGAATGCGGACTTGCTCTACTACCGGGTTGAACAGGGAAGCCGCTGTGTCGAAGCAAGCGCGATGGCGTTCCCATAAAGGACGGAAGTTCTGAGGCTGCTGTGCAGCGTCCACATAATAGGTGGAGGCGAAGAAATAGGTAGCGGCGCGCAGGAGCGTATCCCGTGCACTGATGCGGTGGCCGGCGGCCAGACTGGCGCGACCGACCTGTTCGAGACGAGTGGCCAGGGTAGCGTAAGCGTTCACGGCAGCCTGGGGATCGTTTTGTTCGAGGACTTGCCGAATGAGGAGACACTCACCGATATCCGCACAGCGGTACTGGGTCATACCGAGGACAGCAAGCCATTTATAGGCGGAGTCATTGGTTAGGCCGGCGACGAGGGGTGGAGTCTTAAAGGTCGATGATGAAGTGCCTGGTTTGATCTGTGCAGACGCCAGATTGATACTAAGGAGTGCGAGGAGTCCTCCCCCACGCTTGATGAAATGACGGCGGTTTAAAGAATCTCGCAACATAATTTTCTCCTCATAAATTTATGTATTGGATAGATTTAGTGATATTGATCTGTGACGGTATATAACTTGATTACCAGTTCATGTCCTGAAATGTTGTAGTAGTGTTGTCTGCTAATGAATTTCCATTCACATCTGGTGAGAGTAATTTGCCCTGTTGCCCTCTCTGAGCTTCGGTGAGAAATTGTCGATAGACGCGGCGCGCCACAGTACCCGAGGGCCCCGAGGGAAGATTTATCAGTAATGGTCTAGCAAAATCTGTATCACCAATCCAGGCACTGTATGGCCCTACCAGCTCTTTTCCTTTACTATCGATATAAGAAATGGCATATCTAACAGAATATCCCATCCGCCATTCTGAGTCAGCGGGGGCTATATTAAAAGAATAGGGATCACCATAAACTACTCCGTACCAATAGTTACCGTACGTTAAATTATTTTGAGGAGGCAGAAAGTTATTAGAAGTGTCCAATGCTATGGTAGATTGCTTAACATTTCCATAGAGGCTCTGTAATGTTATAGAGGAACGAGAAGAGTTGCCATTAGTGGTTATCACATTTGTACTTATTGGAAAACTGACTGAACTTGCTCCTGCGGGAATCGTGACATAGGGTGGTACCGTAACACCTACATCGGCAGACGAAATCGCTCGCAAATAGATATTTGCTGGCACGACAGCTGGATTAGGAATACTGACTATTCCACTAAATGTAGTATTGCTTGGAGCCACATCGTAATCGAAGATCATCGCGACATCTTGTGGGATTACGGAACTAAGATCTATTATAACTTGTCCATCTGAGAAATACGTTCCATCACGACTTTGTATACCATGCCAACCATGATAAAAATTCTTAAATCCTATTTCAATTTGAGAAGATAAAGTAACGGTATCAGAGCTCAAATGGTCATTTTTATATACAACTTCCGTATTATATTCCGATTGAGAAGTAGAGAGAGAGTTAGGGGAAGATAGCGCGTTATTAATGTAAGAGAATCCTGAGCACTGAGTATTATCTTGACACTTGACATCTACATCGGGATTTGAAGACTTAAATCTCCAATTCAAGCTGTTTCCACTGATATCACTATTCACCGACCAATCATTTATACTCCAAGTTTTAGAAGAGTTATAAGATAGACTTGCCTCTGCATCGAATCCAGAGAAACCTATATTAAAACTAGTACCAGAAGTATACTGGTTGGTGTTATTTTGCGCGATAGGACCGCTATCAAACCATTTAAAATTAGACGTTGCAGCATCTAAAAAATTGCTTGATATTCCTACATTACTTAAAAACCATCCTTTGTCATTATTTGCATTGGATGCCATCTGACCAGGGTCGACAGTTGCACTAGTGCTTACTACAAGATCTTGAGTTGCATTAACCTGAGATAAATCTTGATACAGCGTGTAAGTACGATTAATGGTTGCACTGCCCTGCTGTCCAACATTCCCATACTCCGTAGATCCAGTTATGAGGGGCATAGACTCGGTTAAGATCCACTTTGCTTGTATAGGTCCAACTCCGCTAGCGTTCTCCTGTAGCAAAAGTGATTTTTCGCGAGCATTTTTAATATTGCTAGCTATTTTCTTGGCGAAAAGCGTGTCAGAATCATCAATTATATTCTGATTAGAAATAGTTCTAGGTGTAAATGTTTCATAGATATGAAAATAATCTTTTCCATTTTTCTTTTCAACAGGAACCAGCAGATACCCATTGGAGGACCTGGGTGTGCTAAAACCAATCAAGTTTTTTAGAGAATTCTTCTTATGGTCTCCATTCAAATCAGTAAACAGAATTGGTATATGCGATGCCAATGCTTGATTAACCTGGGGAATTTTTTTAATTTCCTCAGAATTATATTTATCACCGTCTACAATAAAAAGATCATAGTCTTTAATTTGTTGATTTTCGTATCGTGTCAGCGATACATTTTGGAGTCGTGAGGCAATCCGTCCATCTATGCTCCCCAAGGTCAGGGCATTCAGATGCTCAGGAAGAGCCGTATTGTCTGGTGCAATCGAAATCTGTCCACAGCCCATCAAGAGAACAGACAGCCCAAAAAAATGGGTGAACCGGTGTCCTTTACGGACAAATACACGTGAAGTCATATCTTGAATCTAGGCGTGATTTTCTTACATCAGTCTGGCGTAACACATGGTACTCAAAGTGTTACGCTCTGCCTCCGCTACACTGCTTTTGTGTTTCTCCACGTTCTGGGACCATTGACGACCCACCCCCCCATGCTCTCCCTGAAACACATGCTCCTGCTCGCGCTCCTCGCCTACCGAGGACCTATGAGTCGGTCACAGCTGCGCTACCTGCTCTGGCCAGATGCAGAACAGCCTGGTGCAAGTCTGCGTGTTGCCCTTGCCCGTATTGAGGAGAAGCTTCCGGGTGCGATTCTTCGTGAAGACCAGCAATTGACGCTCCAGATGCCACACGATTTAGCCCAACTTCGTCATGCGCTTCTTCAAGCCGACCCAGAGCTCCTTCTGGCAAATTACTCAGGCGCATTTCTCGAGCACGTCAATTTCCCTAGCGAACTGGATGCCCTCTCTACCTGGGCCCAGTATGCCCGTGAGGCCCTGGCCCAACAAGTCCGCACAACCTTGTTTCGCCTAGTCGCTGCACAGGGCGACCCTCAACGCTACGTTCAGCGTCTTTTGACGCTGCCTGGTGCACCCCCCCTGACGCCCGAGGAACTTCACCACCTGGCGGATCTCCTGCAGGCCCATAGGGTGCAGCCCTTAAATGCGTCCTCCTTGCCTCTTCAGTCCACCCTTGGTGATCTCTGGTTAGAACCACAAGCGCCCTTGGTTGGACGACGTCACATTCTGCAACAGCTCTTCGATTTTTTGGAACGGGACGACTTATCCCTCTTGACCCTTCTGGGCCCAGGAGGTACAGGAAAAACCCGATTGGTCTTGGAACTTGCCCGTTCCCTTTCCCTTAGCGACGAGGGTCCTATGATGACGATGGTTGCCCTGGAGCGTCTAAGATCTCCGAATCAGTTTCTAGGGGCTGTTGCTGGGGCACTCCAGCTCAATGTGAGTGAACCGCGACACCTTGCCCGGCAGGTCGTCCTAGCTTTATCGGGGAAACCGCATCTCCTGATTCTGGATGGCTTTGAAGGCGTCGTAGAGGAGACACATCTTCTGCTCCCACTCCTGAGAGATTGCCCCCTTCTCAAAATCATCATCACCTCTCGGACCCGGCTCCCCCTCGTTCAAGGGGGCACTTTGCCCATTGGCGGGTTATCTCTGGATGCTTCCTCTGGCCTAAGCGAGGCGGCCTCCCTTTTTCTGGACCGAGTCCACCGTTTCTATCCCAATTTTGAAGTGTCATCGTCGGAACTGGCGCTCGTCGAACAGTGCTCTGCGCAACTTCAAGGCTCACCCTTAGGGCTGGAACTCTTGGCGACCTGGATGCGAACGATGACCTTGACCCAGGTGGCCCAACTGCTTGAAGAAGTTCTCCAAGGTACAGAAGCAATGACGCTGGCCCAACAGCAGCCTGTGTTGGAGAAGGTCGTTGACCGGTCCTGGGACCTGTTGAATGAGACTGAGCGGCAGATCATGCAGGCCAGTGCCGTGTTTGAGGGAGACTTCTCTGCTGAGGCGGCCTTCCAGGTGCTTGGGGCGCGTCCGGACCAGCTTGCGTCTCTGACAGACCGATCACTGTTGCGGCGGGATGCGAATGGACGATTTTCCCAGCATGCCTTGTTGTTGAGTTTTTGCCGGACAAAACTGCAGGCCGATGCCCGTCGACGTCGGCAGGTTGAAGCCAGCTTCGCAGGTTACTTCGGGGAATGGATCGTTCAATTATCCATGCAGTCACGGCGTCGGGGAAGCAAGAATGTGTTGGATGGTTATGCGGCTGAATATGGTCATCTGGTCCAGCTCATCCATTGGGCGGGACAGCAGAGGCAACCCACACTGGTGATCCACATCTGTACCGCACTCTTCGACTATTGGATCTTGCGACAGGCGGATCTTCGCGCATTGACCTGGCTCGCTGCTGCGCTCGCTCTAACCCAGCAGCTGAACGTTGATGTGAGGATGCAAGGACTCTGGGCGCTGGCCGGTCTGGGGGTCAGTTGGGGCGAAGTTGAGTTTGGGCGTGCAGCGGCACAGGAATTGCTCGAGCTGAGTCGTCAGGAGCAAAATCCTGTATGGGAGGGATACGCGCTGCTGAACCTGGGAGGAGCTTCCCTGCTCTGTAATGAGGCCCGGGAGGCGCAATCCTGGTACGCACAGAGTTTGACAGTTCATCGGAGAGCTGGTGTCCGAGAATTGGCCATGACGCTCTTGCGTGCTGGGGATGCAGCGCGCAGCTTGCAAGACTGGGCTCAGGCCAGGAGGTATTACGAAGAGGGGTTACTCGTCGCTCAAGAAGTGCGGAATGAAAAGGACCGTATCCGGGCCCTCCGAAGACTGATGGAGTGGCACCTCCTGACTGAAGAAGTTGAGCGGGGCCTGCCTTGGTTGAAAGACGTGTGGACACAGGGGGCGGGCGCTGGATATGTTGTTGAACTGATCGCAGCAATGGATGGCACTGCCGCATATGCAGCTCAGCAGGATGCCCATATGCTGGCCGCCCAACTCTGGGGCGCCTGGGAGCGACAAGTGCAGCAGTATGGACTTTACCTTCGACCATTTGAGCAGGAAAGTTTTGCTCCGGTAAGGGAGGCTGTATTGAGGTCGCTCGGAGAGGCCAATTTTCGACGGGCTTGGGATGAGGGAAAAAGCTGGACTCTCGAGCGGAGCTGGCAAGCAGCACGAGAGGCTATCTACGGATAAGACACGTGAACGTAATCCTCTGTAAGTTTGCAATGATCTATAAAATCTTCGTACAGTTAATTCTGAATTATGTATTAGTGTTATATTTCAAAGATAACTGTTGAAAATATATAGAAGATGGAGTTAAAGTCTTTGGCTTAGCTATAAGCTAATATGAAATATTGATTCTTACAATTTATGTTACTGTACTGGGAGGAAGTAACTATATATGTCTAACGAGAGTAGGGTTGATTTGCTTGAGAATCCTGACCGGCTGAAAGCTTTTACTGATGGTGTTGTGGCTATTGCCTTGACGCTACTAATCTTACCGCTTCTTGAAACAATTCCAGATGCAGTAGGGAATGGTTTAACCACTAAAGAATGGTATAAAGAAAATAATGAGCTATCTTTATTATTTTTACTAAGTTTTCTGCTTATTGGAATGATTTGGAACAATCATGACCGAGTTTTTTCCAGAGTTATATATCTGACTCAATCACTTAAAATTCTGAATATGATTTGGCTGCTAGCAATCGTTTTCTTGCCAGTTGCTACCGCATTAATGGGACTTCAAAAAACTGATACAGTTCAATTTATAATGTATATAGGGACTCTTATTTTAGGGCAGCTAGCAATGACTGGAATGGTTATTATAATATCTAGAAATCCACAATTGGTACAAAAGAATGAGCTATTGCGACCTGATAACATCGCTGCTTCCTTTAGTGCTCTTATACTCTATGTTTTTGCATTATTCTTATCTATCTGTATACCGAATATTGGTTATTTTTCCCTACTTATTCTATTCTTCATGCCTCTTTTTACTAGGATTTTAAAACCAATTGGCCAGAAAATCCTAATTTTAAGTAATCAAAATAAAATATTAGATTAGAAGCTGCCAAGAACCCTATGCAAAAAGGGGCTTAACTGACATATTGCAGTTTAGGTTGAAGGGGCAAAAAGTGCGTGCTGGAAGGCGTCGAGGGCGTTCAATTCCAGTTGAAGTGCTTGACGCAGCACTTCGGGGACGAACGAGAACCGTACGGTTCTCGCCAACTCGCCCCAGTCGGGCCACCTGTCCGCTTCCCTCTCGGGCAGATCGAGGTTCTAGAGGTGGCACAGCAGGAAGGCCATCCCAGAGAGGCACCACCAGCGCATCACCCTCTGTTTGCTGTGCTGAGCGAAGCGTTCGAGTCCGAAGTGGCCCTTGACGGTTTTGAAAAAGGCTTCGATTCGCCAACGGCACTTGCCCACCCGTGCTGAGAAAGCGGCTGAGGGCCGAGGGGGACTTGACCGTGGCCCGTTCCGGCAGCGGTCGGCCGGAACCATCCAACAGCAGGTCGAGGAAGACCTCGAAGATAGAGCCGTCTGGAACGCGGTTCTTTTGGGTTCACACCCCACTATGGGGCCAAAAGTGCGTTCCAGACGGCTTTACCAAAACTGCAAGATGTCAGTTGTGGGAACGAGGTCGCCGTTCACGCGCAGCTCGGGCTCGTCCCCGACGTAGTTCATCTGAATGCTCGTGCTGTGTTCCTGGATGACGGCCCCATCCAGGGGGAGCCGAAGAACGCCAGAGGTGCGGCTTGGTGCTGTCTCTTTGGGGCGTTGCGCGGTGCGGGCATCGTCCGGGTCCACGTCGCCCTGGAGGAGGTCCTGGCCGTGTTCGGTCACGCGGAGAATGCCGGGCTCGGCGAGGGAAGGGAGGGTGTCCTGGTGCGTCACCCGGTAGGTGAGGGCATGGGCCCCTGCGGTCAGGGTGAAGTAGAGGCGGCCTGAGTGCCCGATCCGCACGTCGACGGGCTGCCCATCGACGGCCGCACTGCCTGGGACGAAGGTCGCGCCCTCCGGCAACGTGTGGGCGACGAGCAGGGTGCCGCTCGCCACGACCTCCAGACCGAGGGTAATCGTGCTTTCCCGCGTCACGCTCGACGTCGGGGCCGCCGTGGGGATGGGGGGAAGGGTCAGGGCCTGCGTGCTGCCGAGGAGCAGGGCGGCACTCAGGAGCACGGTGGGAAGCAAGGCCTTCATTTGGGGGGTTCTCCCGCGTGGATGACAGGGTCGGTGGTCAGCGCCGCAGTGGGCAGATCCGAACGGAAGGTATAGGTCAGCGTGACGGGCACCTGGGCGTGCACGGTGACCCGCTGGGCGCGCTGGCCCTGAAGAAGCGTGGCGCCGGCAGGCAGGGGGTCATTGACCTGGAGCGTCATGTCCCGTTCGGCACGGAGGGTCAGCGTGACCTTGACCTCCACGCCTTGCCGCTGCACCTGCTTCTCGGCCCGCCACCCCTGGCCGATCAGGACTGTGCTGCGCCCTGCAGCGCCGGAGCCGGTGGGCGCCAGGAGTGGAAAATTAGCCGTCGCGGCGCCATAGACGTTCACGAGCTGCGCGCCGTCGAGCCGCAGCCCGCCCGGTTGCGCCACTGGGGCATAGGGCACGCTGGCTCGGTCGAGCGCCACGGCGTAGCGCCCCTCCCGGAGATCAGGCACGGCGTATCGTCCCAGGGTGTCCGTGAGGGCCGCTTCTCCTCCAGCCACGACGATTCGCGCGCCTTGTACGGGACGATCGGCGGTACTGAACTGCCCATTCCCGTCCACGTCGAGGTAGACCCGGCCCAGGAGGACGGCCCGGTCAGCCGGGGTGAGTTTGACGATAGCGTCGACTTCGGTCGTCGAGACCCGCTCGGTCGTCTGGGCATTCCGGAGACCGCTGGCCTGCGCGACGTTGCGCAGACTCGTTTGCCCGATCGCTTCTGGCGTAACGGTGGTGGTGTACGTCAGGACGGTCACTTGTCCGGGCGTGAGCGCACCACCGGCGACCTCGATCACTCGCGGGTCCGGGTGGGTGTCTATGACGCTCTGCCCGTTGAGGCGCAGTGTTCCGGCATTCAGGGCCAGGCCTGCGGGCAGGCGGTCCTGCACGGTGGTCTCGTCGAGCGCGGCGGCCGTGCTGGCGTTGGTGACGGTGACGGTGTAGGTCACGGTGTCGCCCACCTGCACGACGGTCTTGCCACTGACCTTGCTGATGACCAGTTTCGGGTCCCAGACGGTCGTCTTGACCGTGTTGGTCGGGATGCCCTGGGGCTGCTCGGCCGTGACAACCTGGGCGACGTTAGACACGGTGAGGTCGTCGGTCTTGTCGAGTTGGACGCGGAAGGTCACGGTGGCACTGCCCTGGGCGGGTACTGTCCCGAGAAGGAAGGTCAGCGTTTGTCCCTGGACTTGCGGTGCCGGCGTGGCGTCCAGAAAGTGGACATGTGCGTCCAGGGGATCGGTGAGCACGACCTCCGTCACGGGCACTGGATTGGGATTGGTGACAGTCAGCGTGTACGTGAGCACGTCGCCGGGTTTCGCCGTGCTGCGGTCCACGCTCTTGCTCGCCATGAGGGGGAGCAGCGTGGCGTCTATCTGGGCGAGGCCTCGGGCGACCACATCGCCGCAGGCCGCCTGCAGCTGCGCTTCGAGACTCCCCGTCCCCCAGGGGGTCACGCTGAGCACCACGTCGCGGCGTTCGCCCTGCGTCAGCGACAGACTCGTTGGGTCAAGGGTCACGTCCATACGTCCTGTCGCGCCAGCACGGGCTTCCAGCGGGAAGGTCCAGGTGCTGTTTCCCGTGTTCAAGACCGTGAAGGTGAACGGGGTAGGCTGCCCGACTGTGCCTGGAAGGCGCTGCACGGCGGGAGTGATCGCCACCCCGCAGACGGCCTGCACGGTGAGCGTGACCGGGTTGCTGGGGGTGAACTGGCCGTCCGCATCGAAGAGGGCGGTATTGGTGATCTGGGTACCGGCGGGCGTGGGGGCCGCGAGGCCGGACTGCCCCAGGCTCAGGGTGAGCGCGAGGCCCAGGACCGTCGCGGCCGCCCGCATCTACTTCACCACCGTGATGAGCTTGAGGTTGAGGTTGGCGCCCGGCGCGAGGGTGTCGTCCACGGTCATCGTGCCGTCCTTATTACTGTCGTAACCGACATAGACTGCCGCGCCCTCAGCGTCGGTGATGCTCGGGGGGGTCACGGCCCAGCTGCGGTTGTCGAGGCTGTAGAGCACCTGGCCGCCCGTGCTGCTCACGCTGCCACTGAAGGCCACACCCTTGAGGTGTTCGGGCAGCACGTCCTTGAGGACTGGGCGCCGGAGAGCGCCATTGCCCGTGTTGTTGCCGGTCACGAGATAGAGGACGTACTGATTGGGCGCGACCCGGGCATCCGGAATGGCGGTGGGGGCGGCACAGCTGGGGTCAGCGCCGCAGCTCTGGGCACTCTTTACGGCACCGGGCACGCCCTTGAGGATGGTGGTCGTGTCCGTCAGGCGTTGTGGCGTCGGGCTCTGGTTATTGATCGCCGTGGTGGGGGCTGTTTTGATGGCGGCACTCAGGGTCAGGGTGTCCTGGGTGCTGCTGGCCAGTCCTGCTGGGGCGGTCACGGTCACGCGGAGGGGCAGGATCTCGCTGCTGTTGAGCGTGCCCGTCCAGGCGGCGAGGGCATCAGCGAGGGTCGGGCGCGCTGTCCCATCCCCGACTTGGTAGGTGTACGTCCAGCTGCCCCCCTCACTGGTAAGGGCAAGGTCCTGGGCACGTAGGGGCGTATTGCCCGTATTTCGCAGGTCGTGGGTGTACGTCACGCTGCCCGGGCTTGTCGCGTTACCCGTCTCGCTCTGGGTGAAGCTCAGGCGCAGAACCTGCTGCGTGTCGATGCGGCCATAGTTGCCGGTGTCCTGCACCTGGCGGTCGGTCGTACTGGTGGCCACTGGAGTGAGGGTGAACGACGTGGTGCTCGTCGCGTCGGTGGGGACGGGGTACGTCGTATAGAAGGTGCGCTGCTCGTCGGGCTGGAGAGTGATCGTCGTGACAGCTCGGTCTTTGGCAGGATCGAAGACGCCGTCGCCATCGTCGAGGTAGTACGTGACCTTGCTGGGGTCGGTGCCGGGTTGGGTGCGCGTGGTGAGGTCGTAAGTGTCTGGGCCGTTGCTGGGGTTCTTGATCTGGTAGGTGAGCACGCCGTCCTGGCCGGGCACACCGATGACGGTCTGACCGGGGGCGTCCGGGGTGCCGCCATCCGGGGTGACATCCACGGCGGGGACGTGCTTGACCGTCAGGGTGACGGCGTTGCTGGGCGTGCTGACGTCCTGGCCGGTATCGTCGACGCTTTCGAGGCTGGCGGTGTTGGTGATGGTGGTCCCGGCGGAGGTGCCGGCGGCGAGGGCTGCGCTGGAGGCGGCCAGAAGTGCAGTCAGAAGGAATCGTTTCATGGAGGATCCTGGGGGAAAGGGAGAGACCAGCAGTGGCCTCTCCTGGAGAGAACGAGCGGGGGACTGAGCCGGGGTCGGGGCTCAGTTCGCCTGGAAGTTGTTGATGTCCTCGAACGGGAAGAGTCCGGGCACCGTGCAGCTCGGCCCCTGCACCTGGACGTACAGCACGGCGCCGATGTTGTTGGAGTTCCTGGGCAGGCCGTCCGCGTCGGTGATCGCGCCATCGCCGTCCAGATCCGGCGCGACTTCGACCGTGGTGCCGGCCGGCAGATCCGCAGGGGCATCCATCGTCCATGCCCCACCATTCACGCGGTAGAGCATGATGCCGTTGCTCAGGCTTGCGGTGCCCACCAGGCGGGTGCTCTCGGGAATCACGTCCCGGATGCGGGCCTGCTTGAGCAGGGCTCCGCCGTCGTTCTGCGCGAACAGGCTGTACTTGATGACGTCGCAGGGCTTGACCTCGATCGCGCGGCCGTAGGTCGCCTTGCGGTCGAACATCTGCTGGGCGCTCGGGCAGTTGAGTGTGCCGTCCTCGTCGAGAACGCACAGGGCCTGGGTCTTCTGGATCTGGGCGACGCCGCGAATGATGTAGATCTCGTCCGTGCGGGCGGCGGCCGTATTGGCGGGGGTGAGGTTCTCGCGCTCGGGCGTGCTGTCGCCGGGCGTCGAGGCCTGCAGGCTCAGGGTGCTGAGGGTGGCGTTCGCTTCCCCGGCGGGAACGGTCTGGGTGACGTGGAGGATGACGCCCTGGCGCATGGGCAGATCGCCATAGGCAGCCAGGGCGTCCTGGGGGGTGGGGTACTCGGTGGTCTGGGTGCCGAACCGGTAGGTGGTGGTGTACCGGCCGGGCTGCGGGGTCAGGGTGATGCTGCTGGCGTTCAGCGTGACGTTGCCGGTATTGCGCAGGATGTGCTCGGTACGGATAGTGGCGGGGGCAGTCGTCTCGCGGAAGCTGTCGTCGTCGAGCACGACGCCCACGCGGTCCTGGGTGTCGATACAGCCGGTGTTGCCACCGTCGCTGACCGTGCTGTCCGCCGCGCTCGTGGCGACTGGGGAGAGGGAGAACTGGGCGGTGCCCTCTTCGTCGGGGGCAACGGGGTAGGTGACATAGAAGGTGCGGCTCTCGCCGACGTCGAGTCCGATGCTGGTGACTTCGGGGTCCTGGGCGGTGAAGCTGCCGTCGCCGTCATCGAGGTAGTACCGGGCAGCGGCGCCGGCGGGTGCGTTGGTGCCGAGCAGGGTGGTGAGGGTGTAGGTGTCCGGGCCGTTGCTGGTATTGGTGATCTGGTAGGTGAGCACGGCCGACTGCCCAGGGATACCGATGACGGTCTGCCCGCAGATGGGCGTGGCCGGGTCGTTTCCAGCGCCGGTGCCCCCGTTGGGGGTAATGCTCACGGCGGGGACGTGTTGAACAGTCGCGGTGACGATGTTGCTCTGTTCGGTGGCGTTCGTGCCCTCGTCGGTGCGGTAGTCGAGGAAGCCGGTGTTGGTGATCGCAGTCCCGGCACGGGTGGTGTTCGAGCTGGGACCAGCGACGGCGCTGGCCTGGGAGAGGCTGAGGGCGCCGAGGAGGAGCAGGGTGGTGGGGGCAAGGGACAGGGTGCGCTTGAACATGGGGAACTCCTGGGGAAGATCTGAGGCAGCCTGGGCTGCCAGGGAGAGGGCGATCAGTTGACGCGGATGTCGTAGGCGACGGTGTACGGGGTATTGACCTGCATGGCGCCGAACGTCACGCGCACCGCGCGGTACTCGCTGGTGGGCGCCGGGACCTGCCGGGTGATGCTGCGGCCGTTCTCAGTGACGATCACGGTCTTGAGGGGTTGCGGGCTGAAGGCCTGGCCGTCGAGGGAGAAGGTGGCGCTCGCGCCTTTGGGGAGTTCCAGCCGTCCGGCGTAAGTGGTGTTCGCGGGGACGGGGAGGGTGGCACGGGGGGTGTTCAGGGGCTTGTCGGTCTGGGCGACGGCGACCTGCCGAAGCGTTTGACCAGGCTGAGCGGTGTCGACCTTTTTCAAGGTGGATTGCCCGGCGACCGTGACGGTCTGGTAGAGCCCGAGATTCAGCGAGGCGGCGGTAGCGCTCAGGCTGGCACTGGCGAGAAGGGCAAGGAGTAGACGAACTGGGTGCATGGAATAACCTCCACCTTTCAGAGTGGAGGCGGTTCTGGTTGCACGTGCTTTAGAGGGGTGTCGTCGGGAGGTCGTACACCGTGACGCGGAGTCCAGCGGAGAGGAGTTCGTCGGCGATCAAGTCCTGGATGACCGTCCACTCCCCCCCGGCGAGGCCGGTCCCGATACGGGGCATGTGGATGCTGGCCTGGTGGCGCTGGGCAAAGTCGCGGACCCGCCCCAGGCCTTCCCGGACGGCGTCATAGCGGATGGGGGGCTCTTGTCGGGTGCGGTCCTTCCGGGCGATGCCGTGCTGTCCGATGAGGTTGGCGACGTGCAGGTCCGGATGGACGGTCACGAACTGGACTTGTCCCAGGGCAAAGGGCAGGGGGTCACGCCCCTGGGCCCAGGCGCGGTACTGCTGCCGGGCGGCGGGATACTGGCTGCCCAGAGCGAGCACGAAGCCCCGGCCCCAGGCGCCCACGTCATTGCAGACGTGGACGATGACCTTCGGGCCTGGACCCGCTGGTCGGGTGGCGTCCCCCTGGATGACCGTCAGGCGGGGGGTCACTCGGCGACCGGCTCGGGCTCGCAGTACGGGCAGGCCCGCCCCTTGACCTGGTTCCCGAGGAGCCAGTGGCCACACGAGAGGCGCAGGGTATCGCCCCAGGATGCCTTCGTCGGACGAATGGACCCGCCTGGGGTGTAGGGCTGGCGGAGGAACGTGCGGACGATCCGTTCGTCCTCCAGCACCTCGGGCAGGTCGAACGCGAGGTGATGAGACGGCTCGGCCCGGAGATCGAAGGGGTGACAGGGGTCGTAGGTGGGCAGGACCTTGCTCACGGAGACGCTGATATTGGGGCCGTCGGCGATCAGATGGCCGAGGTCGAGGTGCATCTCGTCACTGGCGACCCAGGCCTGACCGGCTGGGGTCTGGAGGATGGTGGCGGGCTGGCCAGCGCGTTCGAGACTGCGGGCAAGGAGGAGGGCACTGCTGCGGGTGCCTGGGTTGTAGGGGAAGAGCCGGAGCTCGTCGTGGAGCGTGGTGTGGGTGTTGAGCAAAGCCTCGTAGAACCGGTTGGCGTGGAGGGTGAGTTCGCCCTGACTCCAGCGGGAGGTGGGGGAGGCGGGACGCCAGCGGTGGGTGTGTGCGGTCGCAGTCATAGGGCTCCTTGGGTGGAGAAGGTCTGGATTCAGTGTGTGGGCGGTTCTGGTTGACCGGTGCGCCGTGAACCGCAATGCCCCAGCGCGGAGCTGGGGCAGAGGGGGCTTGTCTCGGTTATTCGGGGAGGGGATCGAGGGCAGCCGTCTCGACCGGCCACAGGCCCAAGGGTTGGAGGTGGTGCGTCTGTCGGGTCAACGCCTGGGAGGATTCGGCGAGCCAGGCGTGCAGCGTGTGATCGATGGATACCAGAGCAATCCAATATTCGCGCCCTAGCGCCACGGCGGTCGTGACGAGGGGCCGCTCCTCGTCGAGCAGGGCCGCGCAACGCACGTTGTCCCGGAGTTGATGCCGAAGGCGCTGCTGGAGCTCGTCGGGCGTGTCGTCTGGGAAGCGGAGGGCCGCCCATCGCCGCTCATCCCACTCCAGACAACTCCACAGCGCTTGACTCACGATGGAGGTCAGGGTGTGACGTTTCCTGGTGCGGTGCAGGAGAGACTCGGTCCACTGGAAGTTGATCTGTTCACCCTGTTTGGTGACGATGACAGGCGCAGTCTCCCCATTCGAGCGGTAGGTGAGGAGTCGGAAGGGGCCAGGATCGCGCTCGATCATCCAGACATCGTGCAAGCTCAGGTGGTGGCCGGGAATGATCTCGGCGAAGCGGCGCTGAAAGTGGAACAGGAGGCGGGGCGAGAGCGCCCGAGTCGTCGCGTAGAGATTGGCCTCGTGCAGCACTTGGGTCTCCCTGACGGGGAAGACGTTCCAATGCTGCGGAGGGAGGGACGAGGGGATCGCCAGATCGTTCTCATCCAGAATCCAGAGGTTGGGGGGCGTCATGTGCCCTTCCTCCATTGCATTGGGGAAGGTGCCGAGCGGGAGACCTGTGGGGGGTTGGGTCATGCTCTCAGTGTGTGGGCGGTTCTGGTTGCCCGGACTTCCGGCACAGGCTGCTGCCCCTTCAGAGGCAGGCCTCGAGGTGCGCGACGAACATCTTCAGGTGCGGCTCGATCTCGTGGCGGGGGAGACCGGCCTTGAGCAGGAGTGCGCTGATGATCTCGGCCCACTGCGCTGCTGGCCGGTGAATGACCCGGGTGGTCTGGATTCGCGCGTAGGAGAGCCGCACCTGCGTTGGCGAAACGCGGCGGCAGGAAAAGGCTTCGAGCACGGGGATGGTGCGAGCGGACGGCGTCTGTCCCAGCGTGAGCTCGGTGGGATGAATGATGGTGAAGACCGGAGGACGCTTGAGGGCCATGGTGGGGCGGAGGTGGGCGCAGTCGTGCAGGAGCCGGGCTTCGATCGCGGGCACGTAGGGCTCGATCTCTGGGCCGTACCCGCGAAAGAGGATCTCGCGGAGTTCTCTGCCGACGCGGGACTGCTGCGGCGGGAGGAAGGGGAGTGCGCCGCCTTGGAGGTGCCCGAGGGAGAGGGTCATACGTCGATGTTCCAGACAGACATCGAGGACGACCGCGCCCTTTTTATTGCGCCGGTATTGGAGGGTGCAGGGGGTGGAGAGTGGGGCGAAGCGTGGGCGGGGAGGAGGAGGCACGATCACGGGCCGCGGCTGCTGCCGGCCCCATTCGGCGAGCCTGCTATAGAGGGGACGATACCGCTGGGCGGCGGCGTGGGCCCAGCGCTGCCGGGGATGACTCCGTTTCAGATACTCGAGGCGCAGGAGAGCGGGCAGGGTGGACGCCCGGCGGGTGACGAGGGCGGCATCGTCGGTGAAGAGGACAGCGGCGTGAATATCGAGGGTGGCGAGCAGTCTCAGGACTTCTTCGAGGGCCCCTTCTTCGGAGGCCTGCGGGGGACCGAGAAAGCCGCCGAGCTCCTGATGGTGGTCGCCCTGGCAGAGGACGGCGCCCCAGGTGGCTCCCCCGTGTGGGAGGGAGCCGCTGTAATCGAAGTGGACAGTGATGGGGAGAGGGAGAGAGACGACGACTCTCGGGGAGGGGGGAGGGGAGAGGGTCATGTGTGGACCGCCCTGGTGGCGGCAGTGTGAACGGGGAGGGGCGTGTCCTCGAGGGTATGGAGGTGGCGCTGTAGGAAAGGAATTTCCTTGTCGTAGCGGTCGAGGTACTGCCGGGCGCGGCTGAGGGGGCTGCTGAGCAATGTACGGCGGAAGTTATTGGCGAACCCGAGTGTGATTTCTGGAGTGAGGGGGATGAATTGGCGGAGTTGATGAATGTGGCGGCATTGGACAGCCGCCAGGATGACGACAGGTTCCCAGCCGACATCCTGAACTAGACGGTAGAGGTGAGGCTTCAGGTGACGGTGGTAATGAAGCAGGCGGTTGATCAGGAAAGGGAAAGCAGGATCGTCCTCAGCTGTTCCTGTGGCTTGAAGGTGGAGTGCTTCCTCCGTGAGGCGTTGCTGCCAGACGAGGCGTTCTTCTTCGGCTTTCTGGAGGGTGGCGCGCACGTGAGCTGGACTTTTGTGACGCACCAGGGAGTCGAGGGTAGCCTTGATCAGTTCGTCCTCCTCGTCGTCAGCGGGCTCGAGGGTGGGCATCGGGTGTCCGGGCGGATACAGATGCAGCAGGGGGTCATGGTCGTGGACGGCAGTAATCAACGGCGGAACTCCTTTGGGGCTGGAGGGAAGCGGAAGGGCATGCGCTGGGGCAGATCAATCACGCTCCAGGGGCCGTTGCCGGCAGAGGACGTGGCCATGTTCCAGGGCGAGCAGGGCGGCCTGTGCGGGGATGAAGAACCCATGGAAGACACGAGACTCTTCCTGAATGCGTTCCCCCGTCTCATGCATCGGGATATCGGGGCAGTACCAGCGGGTCAGGGGAGCCATCGGGACGCGTGGAGCGTCGTTCCAGATCCGGGCGAGCGCGTCAGGACCGTGCTCGTCAAGGACACCCTGGAAGAAGGTGCGGTACTGCGCGGCGTCCCCCCCTACCCAGTGGGCGGGTCTGTGCTTGCGGCCGCGAGGGCGGGGCCAAGCCTGCACGACTTCTGGCAGGTTGGGCGGCCACAGGACCGGGGGAAGACCCGGTGGGTGGAGCAGTGTCTCTTTCTGTCCTTCCGGGCGCTGGGTCATGGAAGGTCCTGAAGGTCCGCGGAGTTGACGAGGTGCAGGTGGGGTTGGAGGTAGGGCGGGGCCAGAAGGATGCCGGCCTGGGTGGGGCGGGCGAATCGCGTCCCTGGGGTGCGCAGGGCCCGTTCGGCGACCGGGAGGAGGCGCTGGATTTCGTCCTGGGGGTCTGTGATGGGGAAATTGTTCGCGAAGACGATCCTAGTGTTGTGGGTGCGGGTGGGCTCATGCTCGTCGACCACCAGGACGAAGTGCCTCACGCGCTCAGGGCGAGCCAGGAGTTCTCCCGCCAGGGCGAGGAGCGTGGGGTAGGCCTGCATCGGGCCCCAGAAGTCTGGCTCACCCTGGGTAACCATGACGATCTGTTCTTTGAGCATCATGGCGAGGCGACAGGTCCAGCGGAGCGTGCCGGCGCGTGGGGGATAGGCGATGGCGTCGTCGTCGGCCACCCAGTCGCAGCCCCCGTCACAGCCCCAACTGGGCGTGCAGCCGCACTTGCGGCAGACGCGTTCTTCCGTGGCTTCCTGTCGGAGGAAGCGGGCGAACTGCTCGACTTCTGCGGCGACGAGACCGATATCCAGGCAGGTGGCGCCGCCCGGGCGGGGCTTGCGGAGCAGTTCGCGCTCGAAGCCGTCGGTGAGGATGAGCTGGTGGCCACTCAGGAGAATCTGCCCGGCATTGTTCGGTCGCGTGGTGATCCAGCCGGTCTGTCCGTCCGGACTGAGCCACAGCTGGTAGAAGGGATGATCCCATTCCACCTGGGCATCGGCGGCCAGGGCATCGGTGAGGGCTTTGAGGTGGCGGCTGGGGTGCTCGCCTTTGACGCGTATGGCGAGTTGGGTGACGTGGCCGCGTTCGTCGTGGGCTTTGACGAGGACGGGGGCATCAGTATCGAGAGCGAGGAGATCATCGAAGGTCATGGGGAGCTCCTTCCTGGGGGCACCGTGGGGGGAGGGCGAAGGACTGGCCGAGCGCCTGGGCAGCCTGGAGGGCGGCTTGAGCGTCAGCGCTGCGTTCGAGGGGGGCACGCTGGAGGGGAGTAAGACAGTCCCGCAGGCTCAGGAGGGTGTGCGCGTTCTCGGCCTCCGAGAATGGCGCGAGGGTGAACAGCGCTCGCTCGTACCGCTGCTCTGGACTCTGGGGTGGGGCAGGGGGCCGCGTCATGACCGTCATCAACAGGCCGGAAAGCCCCAGAATGCCCACAGTGACGGCCTGATCCACCGTTGGGTTGAACATCAGGCGTGGATCTCTCGGATGCCTTCGGTGGGTTCTTCCCCAGCCAGTAGACGTTCCAGACTGGCGTCGAAGTCCTGATGAACCCGGAAGAAGCCCCGGCGGGGGACCTCGATGGCGACCTTGAACACGGCGGGCTCGGTCTTGACGCCGTTCTGGATACCGAGGATGGGCCAGAGGTTCTGGCTGTGAGCAACCCGGCGCATGTTCTTGCCGTGGAGGGTGGCGGTCACGCTGACGCCGCGGGGGGCGTTCATGGCGATGACGGGGATGTCGTCGCGGTAGCCGATCTCGTCACTCAGGAGGGCTTTGGGACCCATGTTGCCGATCGCGCGGGCGAACTTCTCGCCCTGCCACAGGGGGTTGCCCACGGGAACGCGCCGGGCGGCGCCGACGATGGGGTGCTTGTGGTCGCTGTCACCGGCAATCTCATTACTGGTGTCGATGATGACCAGGCCGGAGCCTAGGCGCTCGGCGAGGATGCGGGCGATGTCGCGCAGGAGGGTGGTCTTGCCGGCAGCGGGTGGCCCGATGATGGCAATGCCGTACTCATGGGTCACGGCGTCGTAGAGCACGTCACGCAGGGGCTCAGCAACGCCCATGAGCGCGCGGCCGACGCGGACAGTGATCATGCTGGTGAGCTGGGAGACGTTGGTCTCACGGCTGAGGCGGTGGAGCGTGCCGGGGATGCCGATGCGGCCGTCGCTGCGCCAGCCGCCAGGGACGCCCTGTTGCATGAGGGCATCGATCTGATCGAAGGTGCGGTCGTCGATGTGCAGGGGATAGGTGATGCGCATGTCGGCGAGACGGACGCTCAGGAGGCTGTAGCGGTCGATGATGATCTCGTCGAGCAGGGGCAGGTCGTCTTTGACAATGGCGCGGATCTCTTCGGGCAGGCGCTCCAGGATGGCGGCGTACTCCTGGGGGGTCGTCATGTCGAGGATCATCAGCGGTCCAGCCCGTAGCGTTCTTTGACGAGCTGGGCGATGGCGACCTTGGGGGCGTTCTTCATGGCTTGTGTGGTGAGGGCGACGGCGCGGGTGAGCTTGCTCCCGCCGCTTTTCTCCACGGGACCGAGACCGTCCTGGACTCCAGCGCCGAGGTAGAGGACGCGGTTGTCGACGATAATCAGGGGAGCAGCATTCAGGGTGGCGGCGTAGTAGTTCAGGGCCGCTGGGGGAGTCTGGGCGGCAGCGAGGGCGACACTGAGCAGGTAGCTGCGTTTTTCGAGGTGGGCTTGTCGGGGGGCGATGAGGTAGACGGGGACGCCAGCGTTGGCGGCGTCTTTGAGGGCCTGGGCGATGCGGACGCTGGTGGGGGAGGGGAGGTAGGCGATGATCTGGTTCTGGGCGTTCTTGATCGCGTCGACGACTTGCTGTGCGTGCGCTGTTGCTGAGGTCAGGACCGCGAGGGTGGAGGCCAAAAGAAGACGTCGCATACCTGCATGGTGTGCGACGTTCTGGTTGTCCGGGGCGTGATCAGGCCTCGCGGAGCTTGCTGCGGCGTCGACCTGACCAGTAGGGGCGGGCGTAGCCGAGGGTCTGGTGGTCGAGGTTCAGGGGATTGTCGCGGAGGCCAGCCTGCCGGATCTGGGTGAGGGGGTAGTAGATCGCATCCTCACCGTCTGCGGGTGGGAAGGCGAAGCGCCAGGCCTTGCGTAAGTCGTGCGAGAAGGAGAGCAGATCCTCCCAGGGGAAGACCCTGCCGGCCGCGAACTGAGGGCCGCCACTGGCTTTGAGGTGGCGGTGGATGAGGCGGAGGATGACGCCTCGGTCTCTGACGTGGGCGAGCTGAATCAGAGTGCGGGCGCGGGTGATCTCGCCGGTACTGACGTTGATGTGCTCCCAACGGAGCCGGAGGAGTTCGCCGGCGTTGAAGTTGAAGGCGTAGATGAAGTAGAGAGCAAGCCGGAGGGGCACGTCCTTGGTCTGCTGGAGGAGGACGCTGACTTGCTGGGGGGAACAAGGGACGGCCGGGCGGTACTCGGCGGGAGGGCGGACATAGCGGCGGGTGGGGTTGTCGTCGGTGAGGCCGTGGAGGATGAGGGCTTCGTAGAGGTTACTGAGGGCAGTGAGGCGAGCGAGCTGGGTGTTGATGCTGGCGGGGCCAAGGGAGGTGAGGCGAACGGTGAGGGGTTCACGNTGGAGGATGAGGGCTTCGTAGAGGTTACTGAGGGCAGTGAGGCGAGCGAGCTGGGTGTTGATGCTGGCGGGGCCAAGGGAGGTGAGGCGAACGGTGAGGGGTTCACGGAGCCAGGTGGTGACGTCSTGGGGGGGATGGAGGAGGTCGATCTGGCGGGCTTTGGCGTCGTCGAAGATGGGTCGGAGGCGACTGCGGATTTGGTTGGGGGCTTGGCCGAGGTCAAGGTGGGTGGTGAGGTAATGGAGATNTGGAGGAGGTCGATCTGGCGGGCTTTGGCGTCGTCGAAGATGGGTCGGAGGCGACTGCGGATTTGGTTGGGGGCTTGGCCGAGGTCAAGGTGGGTGGTGAGGTAATGGAGATTGTAGGAGCCGATGGCCTCGCGGAGGAGTTCCATAGGGTCAGTATATTTGGTAAGCCAATTTAGATTGAGGTAACTACTAAGGGCTTTTCCCCGCTCTCTCTGGTGTTTTTTTCCCCAAGCCTATGCCAAGGCAGGAGCGTGGGGAGATCCCTGATAAAAGTGACGTGGGGTTAAAAATCTTCACAGGACGGGGAATTTTCAGTCCTAGGTAAATGTATCTGAAAATTCCTTCTTCTCTAGAGCTCACTTTGCCCGTCCTCAACCCGCTTGATCTCTCCATCCATCGCCTCCACTTCATCGTGGATCCACCCAGGTGTCTCGGGAACCTTATGAGGGGCTTTGAAGGGCAAAGGCGCCTGCTGCTGGTCCACAGTGGGCGCTGCTGCCTTGCCGTCCCCTTCCTCCTGATCGTCGTCCTCGTCCTCCGCCTGGGCAAGGAGATCCAGGAAGGCTTCGGGGTCTTTCAGATCAATCAACACGAAGCGCACCGTACCCACCCGCCGAAAGAGCACCCTGGGTGCCTTCCCAAACAACTCTCGACATACCAGACGCCGGATCCAGACCTCGCCCTCTTCAATCTTCAAGATGGCCTGAGCCTCACGACGACTCTCCTCAGGAACACTGGCACGAGCCTCCGTACCTTCCACCAGCTCTTTGTTTGTTTCCAACCAATATTCCAGAACACCAAACGTCGCACGTCTCTCTAGGCGTCCCCGCACTTCATCGTCCAGAACATCTAAACCACTCGACGTAATTCTGATCTGATCACTAGTTGGTTTTGCCGTCCAACCCCGCATGTAATTGCCTTCAATAAACGCTTTCGGCAAATGCTCCGGCTCGAGATCAGTGATATTCAGATACAACCGGCGCTCAGGCCCCGAAAACCTCATGGGGACATTTGCTTCCAGACAGAGCAACAGCCACTCCTGAAATACCTTCCCTTTCTGCGTCAGTTCGATCTCATCTTCGGCTCGGCCTTGTGCCGTCCCCAAGGCCCCGGAACGTACCAACTCCTGAGTGTAGTCCCCCATGTCCAACCGTTCTGGATTACACAACTGGTACAACATGAACAACCCATTTTTAATCCCTCCTGGGATGTCATCTCCATCTAGAAACTCGTCCTCAATCGCTGGCATGAACACCCGCACTGGGTTCACCCCACGCCCTTTCACGATGGCCTCCATCGGCCGGAAGTGCGGGAACTGCTCCGGCGGCAACAGCGGCACCGCCACCTTCCGGTAGCTCACGCCCTGCCGGGTCGTCTCGTCCATCGAGCTGCCCAGGAACGCCCGCCGCGAGTCCGTCTCCGAGATGTCGTACACGGTCGTCATCCCCAGGTACTTCGAGAAGATTTCCCGCTCCTCGTCCTCGACCGCCAGGGGGAAGAAGATCTTGCGCCCGATCACGTTCGTCGTCAGCGCCTGCGAGTAATCCGTCCCGTACACCACCGCGAGCTGCTTGAGGTTCTGTACCCCAATGTGGTGGGACACGTTGTAGCTTCGCAGTACCCCGAGGGACCGCATCATGTACGGCAGCTGCCCGAAGGACGGAAACTCGTCCATGACATAGGCCACGTGCTTCCTCAGTCGGCCTCCCTGGAACTCGGCTTCCCGCTGCAGCTGCTTGTCGATGTAACGCTTGGTGAGTTGCAAGAGCACCACGCCGTCGCCTTCCATCATGTATTCCTGCTGAATGCCGACGTAGATCATGGTCGTCACGCCCCGGAAGGCCGCCCGGATATCCATGTTCTCGCCTTCTTTGCTCGTCGTCGCACGGGCCACCTTGGGATTGAAGAAAATACGTAGTGCGTTTTTAATCCCCTGCAGCACCGCAGCAACCTCTTGCTTTCCTTGCCCAAAAACGCCTTTAAGATTTTGAACGACTTCGCCCTTTTTATTAATTTTTGTCTCTTTATCAAACCAATTCTGCATTTCTTCAGGCGTGTATTGGGCCATCAACAGAAGCTGCCCAAAGCTCGGGTCATCACTCCGGGCCACCCACAGCAGGAACGCCGCCAGCACCCCACGGTCGCGGTCCCGGTAGTGCTTGCCGGGTTCGGCGCCGTACTCCGGCGGGGGCATGATCGTCGTCGCCATGCTCAACGCCGACGCGTAATCCTCCACCGAATCCAGTAGGGGCAGGCGCTGCGTGTTGTCCGAGAAGGGCGTGAACATCATCACGCGCTTCCCCGCCTTCTTCCAGTAGCCCACCATGTCGAAGAACCCCGAGTCCGTCTGCGGGTACTTCAAGTCGAACACGATGACGTGGAACCCCAGGTGCGCTGCCAGCATCAGCAGCGGCCGGAAGTACCCACGCGTCTTGCCAGCGCCTACCCCGCCAAGGATTAACACGTTCTCGGCCAGGGCCTCCATTCGGACGTACAAGGGAATGGTGTTGCGGTAGTTGATTTCCCCCGTCCGCTCGACACTCATCAGGTGCCCCAGGTACCCGTGTAGGCGATTCGTCGCCCGCTTAGGGTCATCGCCCATGTACTGCTTGAGGCCCTTATCTCCAGACTGAGCCCACCAGGCCGTCCCTGGGTCGCGCACCGCGAACGTCCGCGGCTTGGACTTCAGGGCATACACGACCAACCCGAGACCCGGCGCAATCCAGGTGAGGTGCGGGAAGATCTCTAGCACCCCCTTCTGGAGCACGCCACTACACGCATTGGAGATCAGGCACTGCGCCAGGAGACCGAGCGAGTCCTGCGCCCCCATCGCCCGGCCCCACCCCTTCGCCAGCATGAGGTCGAGGATCGTACTGCTGGAGGTGACCAGCCCCCAGAGGGGTACGGTCAAGGTCAGGAGAAAAAGGAACAGCCAGCCGATCGGCACCTGCCGGGTGCCGTTGGCCTGTCCTACACTGCCCGCAATCGGGGGAGACTTCGTCATCGCTTCTACGTCCTTTCAAGCTGGGAACAGGCTGAGCCGCCCGTCCCGCTGGTGTGCGTTACTTCGAGGGGGGAAGCGCTTTCGGCCCGCCGCCACCGCTCCCACCACTGGAGGGCAGTGCACCGCCCCCACCACCCTTGTTCGTCACCTGGATCGCCCGGACCGTCACCGCCGCAGCCGGGTGGACCTGGGATGCAGCAGCAGCGATGGCTTGCCCCTTGCCTTCCTGCGTGATCATTGCCCCGCCCCCACCACTGCCACTGGACGGACTGCCGCCTCCACCCTTCCCGCCACCCGTCGAGGGCAGGCTGAGGTTGTCCTTGCCCTTCTGCCAGGCCCCGGTGGACTCGCCGCCGCCGCCGCCACCAATCACCTGCATGATCAGTGCCGGCACCCGGCGCAGCTGCGTCATCGCCACCGCAAACGCCGCCATCACCGCGAAGAACGCCAGCCCCAGGCCGATAATCATGTCTCCGCCAATCCCGAACGCGTTCAGCACAGCCGATTCCGTCGCCGTTTTCCCCTGACACACCACATCCCAGCCACACCGGTCGACCGCTGCACTCAGCGTCGTGATCTCCGACCGACCCTGGTCGATGGTGAAATTCAGGGAGGACGACAATGTCTGAATGGGGGAGGTCAGCATCGTCTTCGTGACCAACCCCACGACGATGGGCAGCACGGCAATTGTGGCGACACTCCCGAGCCCGAGCACCCCCATACCCGCCATGAGGTTGCTCCGCCCGAAGGACGTGATCGCCACCCCGATCGGTAACATGATCCCGATGGCCAGGATCAGAAATCCGCTCGAGTAGATGATGATGCCGAACACTGAGAACAGCCCAATGGTCAGGTAGTACCCCACCGACGCCAGTGACCCGCCTAGGAAGGACTGCGACTCGGAGAACTGGCGCTTCTTCTCTTCGCTCACCGCGTCATACGTCGCCTGGAGGGACTCGGGCGACTCCATGGGATTCAGGGTGCGGCCGGCCTGTAGCGTGCGCTGGAGCCGCATCTCCGAGTTCACCGCCAGATACTCCAGCGTCTTGGACGCCAGCAGGTTCGTGTCCTTCAGAAAACTCGTGTTCAGCATGTTCTGCCCGATCGTCGAACTCCCGCTGTACGCCGCGCTCCACCCGGTCCGCAGCAGGTTGTATCCCTGCCAGGCCAGGCCGCCACCGCCGTAGTCCTTGATCGCCCCGAAGCACAGGCCGCACATCAGAAGGTGCATGAACAGTCTCGAACGGTTGTTGCTCGCCAGACTGTTCAACAGGGCGAGGCTCGCCGAGAGGAAGATCAGGGCCAGCGCGAGCTTGTTGGTCATCTTGTACAGCCCAGCTCCCTGAATCGTCTTGCTCGTGTCCCGCAGCCAGCAGATCGGGTCCGGGACGAACGACTCCAGGTTCACCCGGCTTGCCCCGGTTGCCCCTTGGGGCACCAGCGTCGTGCAGGTATCCGCGGCGGAGGCCTCCACACTCAGACTGAGGAGGCCCAGCACGAGAAAGATGCGCCAGTGCGTCCGCACGAACCGCAGGAGGAAGCGCGGAAGGCCTCGCATCAGGGCTCGCCCAGGATGCCCTGGCCCCCACGGAACGGCCCCGTGATGCTCGTGCCCACCTGCCCGGCGTACTGCGCGGCCTGCTGTTTCTGCGCCTCGCCTGCTACACGCATCTCGCTGATCATCGCCATGATCGCCTGCGCCTTCGAAATCCGCTCGGACTGCAACTCGCTCAGGATCTGCCCCAGCGTCTCGGACTGCGCGACCTGCACCTTCGTCATGTTCGCCAGCCCGGCCGTCAATGCCGCACTGTTCAACGCCTGCACCTTCAGGGACTGGAGCTGCGCAGCCGACGCGAGCTTGGTAATGTCCTCGATCTTCTTCGCTTCCGAGATGGCCTGGGCGGTCTGGCCGCTGAAGCTGATGCTGTCCGTGACCCGGTCCTGCGTCTCCTTCGTGAGGCCATTGTTTCGGGAGATCACGTCCGCGTTATCTGCACTGCGCTGCACCTGAGCCTTACTGGCTTCGAGCGTCGTCCCCAAGTTACGGAGCGCCGTGGCCTCCGCGTCCGTCTGGGCGGACCCGATGCCCTTCAGGATGCTGCGCTGCTGCTCCGTCAGGGCATTGATCGCCTGATTGGCGGCAGCCTGCGGGTCCGACTTCATCTGCGCCCCGGTGACATAGTGATTGGTCTTGGCCATCTGCATCAGGCTGTTGACCCCACTCGCCATGTCCGAATAGTTGCCGCTCGTGAACATGTTGCTCGTCGCGTCGTACAGCCCCTTGGCGGTCTTGACCCACTTCAGGACGTCCTGCACCTGACTCGTCAGCGGTCCGAGGTTCGCACCCCCACCCCCCATCCCGAGTAACCCCAGGAGGGGACCCACGCCTGGGATGCTGTTCAGCAGCCCGCTCAGGCCAGGAATCATGTTGACCACGTCCATGATCGGCCCCAGGCCAGCCAGGAAGTTCAGCCCCGGAATCATGCTGACCATGCTCAATAGGTTGCCCTGCCCGAGTGCGCCCAGAATGCCCTGCAATGGCCCCAGCAGGTCGCCGATCCCGTCCGCCTGGGCCGGTGGGGCGGCCAGACTGACGGCTGCCGTGGCCGCAAGAAGCAGCGTCAATGGGTAGGGTCGCCGTTTCGTGTCGTTCATATCCCCTCCAGTGGGAGGTGCGTCTGGCGCCCTCCCCGTCTTCTTCCAGGGTGCACGCGGTTCTGGTTGCCACCCCTCATGACGCCCGCCGGGCACGGGTCTTCGAGGCCAATTCCAGGATCGCTTCGCTCCGACTGCCCATCTGCGCCGTCGCGTGCGCCCGAATGTCCTTCTCTGCCTTATCCGTCGTGACGGTCCAGAGCTTCTCGGGGGTCATCCACAGTTGGGTCACGTCGCCGATGTGCACCCCGTCCGTCACCTTCTGCATGACGAGGTATTCCCCGTACACGCCTTTCTGAAGCCGCAACGTGCTCGCCAGCGCCAGCATGTGCTCCGGAAGCCCGGCCGACGCCTGGAGGGCCTTCATCTCGCTCTCGCCCAGCTGCGTCATGACGATCCACGCGGAGTTGTTGATCAGACCGCCCAACTTCTCGAAGTCCCGAGGTTCCTGTGAGGTCCCCACGGGGATCATCCCCATCGAGCGCCCCGTCTTGAACCACCGGTTGACCAGGGCAGCCAGCTCCGGAATACCCGCCAGGACCCCCAGCTCCTCGAAGATCCCGATCTTGCCCCCTGGATTCCGGGCGGCCTGCTGGAAGATGAATTCCCCGACGATCAGCACGCTCAGGCTCCGCAAGACGGGGTCGCTCGTCTGAAGCATGATCTCCACGTCGAAGCTCACGCACTTGGACGTGATCTCGACGGTCGTCTCCCCGTCCAGGAAGTCCGCGAGAATTCCCCCGTTGCCCTGCACATAGGACTGGAGCAACCCGACCATGCGCGCCTTTGCCTGGGCGAAGATGGGCTTGCTCTTCAGGTCCTCACTTCCGATGCGCTGTAGGCTACTCAGGGCCTCCACAAACCCCCGTAACCGGCCTCCGATGTATACGTTCTGTGGTTCTTCTTCCCCAGGCACGACCGTCCGCCGGGACTGAAGGATGAAATACTGCTGGAGGCCTGCTTCCGCGATGACCTTCTCCTCCGGCGTATTCACGACCTCCAGGACCCGCAAGATCGCGATGATGTACGACACCTTGCTGGCCGAGGGCATCAGTTCGCCGGGGGTCGGGTCGAAAATGTTGATCCGCACCGGCCGCCCGTCGGGCAGCTTCGCGTCCGGCGCGATGGTGATGACCTGCCCGCCAAGGGAGTAGATCGCCTCGTCGTAGTCGTGCTTCGGGTCCATCACGAACGCCCGGTACCCGAGCGGCACGTGCGTCAGCAGCATGTTCATGTTCCAGACGCTCTTGCCACCCCCCGATTGCCCGAGCACCATCACACCAAAGTTCGTCCCCCCCTGCTGAAAGTTGATTCCAGTCATCGAACCGTGCCGGTTGCGCAGAGGCATGATCGGCGAGGCCGTCCCCAGCCAGGCCGACGTCTTCGGGAAGAGGTCAGCGAGATTCATGCACTGGCACCCGATCCGGTGCCGGGTCAGGCCCGCCGAGAAGGGCATCACGTCGAAGAACGTCTTCTTGAGCTGCTCGTTCGAGACGAACGCGTGCGCCCCTGCCATCAGGCTGTAGAGACCCCGGATGCGCTCGTTCAGCTCGCGGAGGTGCTGGCGATCATGCGCGTAGTACACGGTCGTAATCCCGACCTGCCAGAAGTGATGTCCCCGGTACTCTGCATTGCTCATCGCCTCATGCGCTTTGAGGCTCTTGGCGGCTGTACTTGCTCCGGCCTGCAGCACTGAGTTGTCCCGTGAGCCATCGAGCTCGTTGATGGCCGTGTCGAGCTTGGCACGTGTCTCACCCTGCCGCAGGTGCTCGAAGTCCACCATGATGTAGTAGTGCTCGCCGACCAGGCCCAGGATGATCTGGTCGAGCATCCGTGGCTGACTGCTCGAGGGCCGCTTCTCAATGCTGATCGCCCCGACGAGTCGGTCCCCCATCGTCAGAAAGCCCGGATTCTGGGTCCCGATCTCCGTCTCGGCCACTTGATACCGCGTCGTGTTCGCCGAGACGGTCCGGTCCGTACGCAGGCGGTCAGGGTCGATGTCGCGTAAGTCCAGCTTCCCGGTGAACATCGGCGGCTTCGCCGTGGCGAGGTTGCCGTTCAGGTACCGCCACATCAACCGCTTGACTTCCGCGTTACTCATCACGGCGGGTTGCAGGCCAATGGCGTCCAAGCGATTGAGCATGTTCGTCCGGCGCTGCTGCACGAGTGTCATCTGCGCGCGGTACTCGTCGTAGTTCAAAGGGGAAGACTTGTGCCGCTTGGGCACGTTCACGTAACAGGTCAGGAAGTACCGGGTCGCCGTAATCTCTCCCCGGCGACGGGCGTCGTACAGGTCCTTCTGCTCCCGGCGTTCCATCTCCGCGATCAGGCGGTCCTCGCTCTTGCCCTGGTTCTGGAGGAAGTGACGAACCATGTCCTCCTGCGCGGGCAAGCTCTCCACGATAAGGCGGCCCCCCTGACCCATTTCCACCGCCTGGTTGAGCATCACGCGGATCGCTTCACTCATCGCCCGGCCGTAATTCTCACTGACCTGAATGCCTGTGGGGCAGGTCAACTCGACCCCATACCAGACCCGCTCGCCCCCGCGGAGGAACACCACACCATCATCCGGCTCCCCCCAGGGCAGCTGGGCAACCAGATTGCTGGCGATGGGTGGGGGGCGAAGATCTTCGGGCACAGCCTTCTGCCCAGCCGCTTTGCGTTTGGGCAGCAGCTTGAGCGCTTCCGTGATGGTCTCGAACATACCTTCAGGGTGCGCGACGTTCTGGTTGACACCCGCCTCGTGGCACCGGGATTCAGAGCTCCTCGCGGCTCTTGCCCACATACAGCGGGTGTGGGTCAGGATCATTTCCCACTTCCAGCGTCTGCGGATTCGCGAAGTAAAAGTCCAGCAGCCCCTCGAAGGTTCCCCGGGGGTTGGTGTCGTTCCACCGGCGGATCTTCGGGATCAGGATGAACCACCACAGGATGACGCTCCCCAGCAGCGGCAGGCTGCCCAGGACCGGATTGGCACTCGCAGTCGGGTCCCAGCTGCGCAGGGCGAACTCGGCAATCTGCCAGAGAATCAACGTCAGGAAGATCGACCCGAAGAAGGCATTGCGGCTCACCCCCATGCGTTCGGGTTGCAGGTTGTCGGTCTCGTACCAGTCATTCATGCGTCCTCCAAAGCAGACCCCCGAACCCCAGGCAGGGTTCAGGGGCAGTCAGGGCCTTAGTCGGGGATCAGCAGCTCACGCCGAAGAAGCCCAGGATGGTGTCGAACTTCGAGGCGACGATGAAGGCGGCCACGCCACCGACCATCTGCGGCACGCCGTCACGGCGGTTGGGGAGCCACTGCAGCAGGCCCCAGGCGATCACGGCCACACAGATGCCCTTGGCGAGCAGCGACGAGCTGATGGACTTGCCGAACGCGCAGATCTTGCCGCCGGCGCCGCCGCTGAGGCTGTCGATGTCCTGAGCGAAGGCGTCCACACCCAGGATCACGAACACGGCGATGAACAGCAGCACCGGCACCTGCTGGGCGGTCGGGGCGAAACGCTGGGCCTTGGCCCAGAAGCGGGAGAGAGCGGGGCGAATGGTGGACAGGGGACGGGGGGTGGTCGAAACGGTGGCCTGCGTCATGGTGCTCCTGGATGTCGAAACCGACCTCGGTCTGAGGTGGGCTGGGCACACGCGTCCGTGATGCCCTGACTCCTGAAGTGTCAACCCGTTTCTGGTTGTCACCCCCCTCGAGCTCCAAATCTGGACCTCGTTCGCAACTCCGCAACCCACCGGTCCACCAGAACCTCGCGCACCCTGAAGGTATGTTGAAACTGGACCAGGAACGGCTCGACACCCTTCGCCCACAACTCGAAACGCACGGCATCAACGTCGACAACCTCCCGCCGCCCGGCACTCCGGAATGGGACGCCGTCGTGCGGCAGGTCACGGCTCACGACCTCACCCTCGCTCAGGAGTTCGCTGCACTCCCCTACGACCCCGACGACCAGATGACCGGCCGCCTGGTCAATGACCAGATGAAGCAGTCCAATAACCGTGGCGCTTTCGGCAAGCAGCTCAAGGCCAGCACCCGCACCAAGACCGTCAACGGGGATGACGTTCCCAATACCAAGCTCGTCCGCAACGCCATCTTCGGCGTGGGCGTGGCCCTCCTCGTCGGCTTCTACTTCTGGAACCCCTCGCCGGCCGCCAAGACCGCCACCAAGCCGGTCGCCTCCGACACCTCCACCACGGCCACCGCTGGAGCAGACGGAACAACCACCGCCGACACCGGCGCAAGTGTGGCCACGCCCGAACAGAGCAATGTCAACCCGGACGGCAGCTCGAAGCCCGACCCCCTTGGCCTGAACACGCTGGAAGGCGGAGCATCGGGCACCACCGGCAGCACGACGGCAGGAACACAGGGACTCGAACCGGACACCACCGTGGCGAATACGGGCACGTCCACGACGCCCATCACCCCAGTTCCTTCTTACACGCCGTCAAGCCCTTCCTACGACTCGCCCAGCATCGCCAGCCGTTCGGATCGTCTGGACGTGACCCCGACCCCGACGCCCGCACCCACCATGCAGGTACGCGATACCCCCCGTACAACGCTCACGGCGCCGCCCACTGTGGTCCTGACGCCAGCCACCCCGGCGCAGCAGACCGCCACCGCAGCGCCCGCCCCACGGCTCGCCTCGGGTGGTCAGCAGAGTGCAACCCCGACACGTGATGCCGCCCCTAGCCGCCCCAACCTCGTTCAGGGCAACGGTGGGGCATCGAACAGTGGGGCACAGACGGCCTCGCGCACTCCTGAGCGCCGCACCGGGCTTCAGAGCGCACCGGCCACGACTGCTGCCACTGCCGCAGAACGCCGGGTGGGCATCCAGACGGGGAATGCAGGTGCGGCAACCGGCAACGCGACGGCCACTCCGGCTGCGGCGGCTCCCCGCACGACGGGGCTCTCGACCGTCACGAGTGCCGCTGCTGCACCGGCGGCAGGGGCGAACACGGCACGCGCCACTGGCACTCCGGGTCTGGTGGCCAGTCAAGCCCCCGCTCCTACCACTGCCAATACGTCCAGTGCAGCCGGACAGGGCAACCTGGGCATGGTCACTCGCACGTCCCAGGCAGAACAGACCACCAACGCCCAGACCACCACGTCGGCGCAGTACGGCCTGATGACTTCTCAGCAGCCGGGTGGGCAGGGCAGTGGTCAAGCGCAGGCGGCCGGACAGAACAGCCAGCAGTACGGCCTGCTCTCGTCCTCGCGCCCGGCTGCCACTCCACCGACCGCCACCGCAGCTGCTGCAGCGGCCACCGTCACCCTGCCCCCAGCGCCCTATCAGATGGGCCAGGAACTCGCCGCCCGGCTCACCACCGTCGCGGCCGCCGCGGATGGAGTAAAAGGGGAGATGCCCGTGTACGCACAGAGCGAGGATGGGTCGATCTGGCGCGGGGAGGCCAGCCTGGATTCTCGCAAGCGGCTCCAGATCAGCTTCAACACCGTGCTGAAGGACAACCGCCAATACGCTGTCGTCGCCGATGCCTACAGCGCCGACCGGCAGCCTGGTCTCGCCGTCAGTGTCAAGCCCACCGCGCCGACGGCCGCTTACGACCTCCTCTCGGCCGTCTTCCGGGGGGCACAGGGCTTCGTGCAGGCGCAGCTCGCCCAGAAGACCGTGACCTACCAGCAGGGTCTCTCCGGCGGGACTTCGACCACGAGTAACACCACGGCCCCCAACTTCTGGCTCCTGACGGGTGCAGGCGTCGCCGGCGCCTTCGCGCTCCCCGAGAACCGCTCGCCCTCCGTCATTCTCGTGGGCCAGGCCAACAGTGGCACCACCCTGCGCCTCATCGTCCGCTCTATGGAAGCCACGCGTTGACGGCACGCCACCCCTTTCCTATTCGGCTCCGACAGGCCACAGAGGCCTTGCGGACCGATCAGGTCCTGACTGCCGCACAGTTGCAGCGGTACTACGACTTGACTCCCGAAGAAATTGATCGGCATTTCTCCTGTCGCCGGACGATGTTTCGGCCTCTGGGCAACAGCAGCAAGGTCGAAACGACCACCTTCTGCATGCTTGATGTCCATGACCTGCTCTGGATTCCTTCCTGGCAACTCAGCCACCTGGCCTCGACCGCTGAACTCCGACATCTGCTCAGTATTCCCCGAGCCGATTGGGTCCTGGAGGGCAGTGAGGGCGAGGGCCAGCGCCCTGATGCCCTCGCCACCCTGCAGGGGTACCGCCTGGCTGTCGAGCACGATGCTGGATACGCCCGCACCCGCGTACGCGAAAAGCTCGACGCCTTCAGAATGTACGACTACACCGTCTGGGGGACCCTTTCCCATACTCGGAAGTCACACCTGGAAGCCCGGTACTCGGACAGAGTCCTGTTCGTCCACACGAACATCACCTCACCCGAGCGGCCCGCTCATCCCCTGGACCTGACACAGACCATCTTGGCTCAACTTGCAGCAGCACCAGCTGCCGGTGCTCCAGCTTCGGTGGCTCGACTGGACAGAGCACCACCAACACCGCCTGCTGGGTCATCAGATCGATCTCGATTTTCGTCACGATCGACTTGATATGTGTCCGGCTGTACCCTCGCGACATGACCTGCCCCAGCAACGGGCAGGTCATTCCTCTGGCGTTGTTGATCGCCCGGTAGATGCCCCGACCCGGCCGAAGCCGGGTGAATCCATGCTCCGCCAGGACCGGCATACTGTCCTGCTGATACAGCGCATTGGCCACGACCGTGTCACTCACCACTCGGTACGATTGGCTCAGCTGCGCACGGGCTCTGGGGTGAACGATCAACCCTTCGCCCAGGATGGTTGGGACTCGTAGGGTCAACTCCAGATCTTCGAGTTGAGTCGTCGGTACGCCCAACAATAGACTCCCAGGCCGCACCGCCTTCCAGTGATGGAGAAGACGTAATGCAGCCTGGAGTTGAGGAGAGAGCGGAGGAGGCGTCACAGGCTTACTGCGGCGTACGCCCTCGCAACGTCAGGAACTCCCCAGTCGCTGTGACCCGCCCCGCCCAAGTCACGCCCAGCAGCCGATTCTGGACGCTGTTCTTGAATGCCACCGTCTTGATGGCCGTCTGCCCAGGCTTCAGGGTAAATGTGCCGCTCGTGTCCGCCGCCGGCTGACCCGCATAGTTCAGGTCCGCTAAGTTGAAGATGACCGGACTTCCCAGCCCATTGCGGAACTCGAACCGGACCGTCGTCGCGTTCACCAGGGTCAGGGTCGCCTGCACGCTCTTCCCAGACGGCAGGGCCGTCCCAATAGTTCCCTGGGGCAACGTGGGCGTCTTGAACCGCGAACCGTACGCCGCCCCAGGAACGACCGGGATGGCCGGCCCGGTCGTGGCCGCCGCTGCAGGAGAAGCAGTAGGGGTAACCGGCACAGACGGCGTCCTCCGAACTGATGCTGGAGCAGCTGGGGCAACCGCTACGGGCGCGGCCGTGTCCGGTCCGCTCGTCTTCGGGCAGCTGGACTTCGGCGCCGACCCGGGGAGGATCTGCACTGTCTTGTTCTGTCCCCCCGTGCCCGCTCGCACCTGCACGTTGAACTGCGCCGCGAGGCCAGAATCCGTCAGCACCATCAGCGGCACACTCCCACTCGTCCCCACACCGGCAAGCATCACCCGTTGGCCGGATACCTTGGCCTCAACGATCCCCTGACGCGTCAGGAAGTAATCGCTCACCGGTTCCGGGAAACTCAACATCCATAGGTCCCCGGATTGCAGATCCAGGATGCCCGGGCAGCGCTCCAGATCATCCATGTAGTACGTCCGGGTGGAGTCCACCGCGAGGTAGGGATTGGTTGCCTGAGGCCGGTTGGCCGACTGGGCCAGCCCGGCCCCGCCGCACGCCAGGATCATGCCCAGCGAGAACAGGGCCCGGCGCATCAGGGGGTCTCCGTAACCGGCGCTGCTTCTGGAGCCGTTACCGTCACCGTGAAGCTACCCTGGGCCGCGCCGCGGTTCGCCTGGGCACTCACCGCGACAGCGTAACTGCCGGGCGTGGTCTTCTCACCGGCAGTGATGGTCAGGCCACTGCTATCCGGGGTCACGGTCAGGCCCTCGACGACCTGGGTCGTGAAGGTGGCAGGGAGCGTCTGGCCACTAGCAGTCTTGACGCTCGCGGCGACGTGGGCGGTTGCGCCCTGAGCCAGGCTGACCGCTGCAGGAGCGACGGTCAGGGTCAGGGGGACCGTAAAGGGATTATCGAAGCCGGAGCCGGGGCTACCGCACCCGGTCAGAGCGAAGGCGAGGGCAAGGGCAGACCAGAGACGAACGTTTTTCATAGCGGTTCTCCTTTCGTGCAGCTGCACCAGGGGTGCATGACGTCCTGGTACATCACCTCTGGGGCGAGATCGCCGCAGAGCGGACACAAGCGCAAGCCACCCGTCAAGGGGTAACAGTAGAAAACGGTTCCCGTCACCGGGTCGTAGAGGTGCCCCTCCCGCCACAACCCCTGCTCATCGATCCGTGCCGGCCGACCCTCGAAGTGCTGAGACAACACGAGCTTCAGTTCTTCGAGCGAATCGACCGTGCAGCTTTGCGCACGAGACATGTGGAGGGGCGGATGGATGCAAAGCAAGCGCTGTGTCACTCCTTCAGTGTTGACGCCGTTCTGGTTGCCACACCAAAGATGAACCGGGCCTCTCGGCCCGGCTGGTCTTAGCAGGACTTTGTCACTCCTGAGATTCCCTCAGTACCCGACAGTTTCTATAACGCCGTCTGGGAGGGCATCAACAGCTCAATGAGGGACGAACTGCCTGCAGCGGTCTGATCCTCTGGCCGACCCAAGTTTCGGACCAGCGTTCGCAGCCCCAAGGTCACGACGCTCCAAGCACGTCGACCATGGGATTTGAGGGCGACCTCTTGCAGGAGGCCAACCAGGACGCACCAGACGTAGGCGATGGTCAGCAGACACAGCAGGCGCTGGTAATGCTCCAGGTTTGACTTCAAGCGGCGTTGCGAGCGTTCGCCGATGACGTGAGTGTAGACCAGGGCGTAGCGTAGCCGAGCGCCGAATGACGGCGCTCG